>JABJJH010000399.1 GCA_018660965.1 Rhodospirillaceae bacterium
GGGCCGTTGCGGCGGCCAGGCCTTTTTCCGCAAAGTAGGGATAATCCTTCAAATCGTGCATTTGCGTTTTTTCGAACCGGGCGACGGTCCGGTATTCATTCGACAACGCACGGGCGAAGGGGTCATCCGGCGGCGATGCGGTCTCCAACGCGGTCATTGTCGGGCTGGCGCAGCCCGCGAGGGCCGCCGTCAAAAGGGTCAACGCCGCGCCGCGAAGCATAGTTACGTGAATCATGATGTCCTCCAGGTCGATTTCCTGAAAGACTTAACCTTCGATTATGGCGCGGATTTGTCGAAGTTGGGGATGAATGAAGGCGTTTATGCGGGGCGTTTCTTCAGCAGAAACTTCTGGTCCCCTTCGAGCACAAGTTCGCGCCGTTGATTGTGCACGGTCGACGTCATGGTCACCACGCCGGTCGTGTTTTGCGGCGTCAGCTCTGAAATGGTCAAAAGGGGATACACCGTGTCGCCCGCGTAAACCGGTTTCAAAAACCGTGAGGACTGTTCGATGAACCCGACCAGAGAATCGCCGATATAGAAGGGGAAATCGCCCGCGCCCGGCGCGGTTTGAATCAACGCCTGAAACCCGTGCGCCAGCATGTTCCGATGGCCCCGCGCCTTGCAGTATTCAATATCGTAATGGATCGGATGATTGTCGCCGGACGCCAGTTGAAACGCCGCGAACAACGCATCGGTCATGGTGCGCGACGGGATATGGAATTTTTGACCGACAACAAGGTCTTCGAAGTAATGGCTTTCGCCAAGCGAATGGTCTTCCGGGTTAAACGAGTCGTCGATCATGGCGCAGCGATCCTTTCGTTTGCTGTTGCGCGGGGCGCGACCGGCGCCGACCAGCGCAACGCCGATTCAGCGATAGCCCGCCCCCGCCGCGCGCGGTCGGCGGGCGGCGCAACGTCATCACTGGGCCACAGCCCGGTTTCAACGGCGTCCGCGTAGGCAATGGGCAACCCGGCGGTGCGAATTTTGGCCGCCGCGGCGCGCCAGTTATAATCCAACGCCCGGCTTTCAATTAAAATGGATTCAGGGCCCGGCGTCACGATGGAGCACCAGACCCGGCGCGTTCCATCATTCGCGGGCATGCCGATCGCGCCTGCGTTATGCCACAATTGTCCATCGACAATTCGCGAAAAGGGTATGCCCGAATGACCCGCGATAACGCCATCGGCGCCTGATTTCAGCAATTCGCCGCGCAATTCGTCATCGGAGGTTGCTGGAAAAATGAATTTGTTTGTTTGATCCACCCCGCCATGCACAACCGCGATGTGCGCCCCGGACATGGTGAAGCTCACGGTGCGCGGCAAATCTCGCATCCAGCGCTTGGCGTCCGCGTCGATGGTGCGGGCCGCATAGGCGTACCAGCTCGCCGCCAGAACGTCGCACGCGCTGCCTTCGTTGAAGCCGCAACCGCAATCCGTTAAGTCGGCGCCGAAGGAATCCTCGACATTTCCCGCCACGACGGCGACGCCGCGCGCGCGAACCAGATCAACCGTCGCCTGGGCGTCAGCGCAATACGCCGCCAGATCTCCCGTGCAAATCATATGGTCGCCAGGAATACCCCGGCGGTCGGCCTCCGCGAACACCGCCGTTACGGCTTCGAGATTTCCATAGGGGCCGCCGAAAATCATCAGTGGGCCGCTAACGGCGCCCAAATCAAGAGTCGTCGCGGTTTTACCCGCCGTGTTCACCCGCTGCATGAACCGCCACCCAGCACGCAAAATTTCGCGCAATGCGGATGGTTCAGTTTTACCGCGCCGGCAGCGTCCGCGAGCGTCGCGCCCATTTCAAGCGATTCCTCGTAAGGCAGCAACGTGCAGGGGGCGACAACGGGCGTCGCCGCGCCTTTGCGCTTGATGACCATCCGGGACGATGCGCACATCATCGACGATGGGTCGACGCCGAGTATGCCCCAACACGAATCGGTAATTTCCGGCACATCGGCGTCGGCGTCCATTTCGGGAAACAACGTCAGATGCACCGGATCGCGGGCGTCCACCGCCAGTTTTTCCTGGGCGAACAGACGCGCGAACCCGGTGCGTAGTTGTGCGTCCGATTCGTTCCAGCAGGTCCGGCCCGCCACATCAATGTTAAATCCTTCATCGCGCAACCAGCGCAACCCCGCGATGGTCTTGTCCCAACTATGCGCGCCACGCGACAATTCATGCAGCGGCTTGGCGTAATGGTCGAGCGAAACGCGAATCGTCAGCTTGCCGGGCCATTGATCGTTCAACGCCGTGAGGCCGTCGGCGCATTTCATCATTGGCCGCATGGCGTTGGTCAGCACCAGAACATCATGCCCGCGCGACAACGCGTCTTCGAGCATGCCCAGGATGTCCGGGTTCATGAACGGTTCGCCACCCGTGAAACCGACCTCGCGAACCGGCAAGGCCCGATCCTCGATTTCGGCAAGAAAATCAGCAACCTCCGCCCGGCTCAGGTAAACCAGACGGTCATTGGTCGGGCTCGATTCGATATAACAATCGACGCAGGTCAGGTTACAAAGCGTCCCGGTGTTGAACCAGAGGGTGCGCAGCGATTCGAGGGCCACATCGGCGCGGCGCTCGCCACGCGCCGTGACGTCGGGGTTTTCGAACTTGCCATGCTTTGGCTGGGTCCGTGACTTAACGCTCAGACTACTCAATCAAAACTCCCGCGAAACTCCCGACGATTCCACACACTACATCAATATGCATTTAGGTGTAGAATTGCCCGGGCCGGGACACAATTAAAAAAGGGCGACCTCGCGCTCCGCACACGGAATTGTCAACGCACGCCGTGTTACGCGGTGAATTTGAATGATGTCGCAAAATCCGGCGCGGGAACCCCATCCGGCAGTCGCGGATCGGCGATGGGGTCGCCCGCGACAGTGTGAATGGGAACGACGCCCGCCCACATCGGCGACGCGTAATCCGCCTCGTCATCCACCGGCGGTCCGGTTCGCACCTTGGCCGATACATCTTCCAGCTTCATCGCCAGAACACACGTCGCCTTCAGTTCCTGTTCATTCACCGGCCGGCATTCGTCCCAGCGTCCCGGCGTAATTTGGTCCATGAAAATTTTTAACGCCGCGAGGATTTCATCGGGATCCGTCACGGGTTTCGCGGTTCCATACATGATCACGGAGCGATAATTCATCGAATGGTGATATCCCGAGCGCGCCAGCACCATCCCATCCAGATGAGTCACGGCCAAACAGGCCTCGATCCCGCCCCCCATATCCCGCAACGTCCGGCTAGCGGACGATCCGTGGACATATACCGTTTCCCCGTCGCGCCAGTAGGATGTCGGCGTCACGAATGGCTGGCCATCGATGCTGTATCCGAGGTGACAAATAATCCCGGCGTCCAGAATCGCATGGACGGTCTCGCGGTCATACCGCCCGCGTTCGTGGGCTCGTTTGACGCGGTTTCGCGATGTAACGGGATAATCGTTCATTGGGATGCTCCGGTTGATTTTTACGCGGCCAGAAGTAACGCCTTTAATTAAATGTCTTACGCCGATTAATGGTTTGCCAGAAAGAGCCAATTCCATTATTTCGACAGGACCAATAAATTCTGCCTTGGCTAAACCCATGCCTCATTCGCCACAAGCGTCCAAACGCGCCCGCGCCGCCTATCTCGCGTCGATTTCCGTCGACCCGGCGGCGGCGGAGCCGTTGTATCGGCAGCTTTTTGTCAACATCCGCGACGCGATCCTGGCGGGCCGCCTGAAGCCGGGCGCGCGGCTGCCCGCCACGCGGTCGTTCGCCACCGACCTTGGCGTTTCCCGCAACACCGTCGTCACCGCATTCGATCAATTGCTGGCCGAAGGCTACATCGACGGTCGGGTCGGCGCGGGCACGTATGTTTCGCGGGTGTTGCCGGAAGACCTGCTGGCGGCCCGGCGTGTGGAATTGCGCCGCAAGCCCCGCCAACAACCGCCGCGCCTGTCCGAACGGGGCGCGAAACTGGCGGCCATTCGTCAGGGTGGCGTTTCACCCGCCGCGCCATTTTCCCCGCGCCTACCCGAACTGGAGGCGTTTCCCTTCAATGACTGGGCGCGTCTGTTGTCCCGGCGCTGGCGCAACCCGCCCCGGCAATATCTGGTGGATGGCGACCCCGCCGGGTATCGGCCCCTGCGCGAAGCCATTGCGCATTATTTGGGCGCGGCGCGCGCGGTGCAGTGCGACCCGGCGCAAATCCTGGTCGTTTCGGGATCGCAACAGGCGCTGGACATCGCCACGCGCGCGTTGATCGACCCCGGCGATTCGGTGTGGATCGAAGAGCCGGGCTATGCGGGCACCGTCGGCGCGTTGATCGCCGCCGGCGCCGATCTGGCGCCCGTGCCCATTGACGATGAGGGCCTGGACGTGGCGGCGGGCCGGGCCCGCGCACCCAATGCCCGACTCGCCTGCGTTTCGCCGTCGCATCAATATCCGCTGGGGGTGGTGATGACGCTGCGCCGCCGCTTGGCGCTGCTGGACTGGGCGCGTTCGGCGGACGCCTTCATCCTCGAAGATGATTACGACAGCGAGTACCGCTACGCGGGGCGGCCCCTGACGCCGCTGCGCGAACTCGATTCCGACGGTCGCGTCATCTATCTCGGTTCGCTCAGCAAGGTGATGTTTCCGGGGCTTCGGATCGGATACATGGTGATTCCGGAAAGTCTGATCGATGCGTTTCGCGCCATTCGCGCGCTGGTCGATTTTCACCCCTCATCGGTGCCCCAGGCGGCCCTGGCGGACTTCATCGCGGACGGGTATCTGGCGACGCATATTCGGCGCATGCGGACCTTGTACGCCGAACGTCAGGCCGCCATCGTCGCCGCCGCCGCCGACAAGCTGGACGGCGTTCTGGCGTTGCCGCCGGACGACGCCGGGATGCATCTGGTGGGATACCTGCACGGCGAACCGGGGGCCGTCCCCGACGCCACGCCGGACGATCAAGCGGCGGTGCGGTGCGCGGTGGAGGCGGGCGTCATCACCTCCGCGCTGTCGGGGTATTACCGGGAAGCGCCCGACCGGCGCGGCCTGTTGCTGGGCTATGCGGGCGTGCCCACCGCCGACATCGACGTCAATATCGCCGCATTGGGACGCGCGCTTCGCGACGGGCAGTCTAGATGGCGCAATTGCCAGTCCCAATAGGGTTCGCTATAAGACCAGCGCGGTCGCGGGTGTAGCTCAATGGTAGAGCTTTTGCTTCCCAAGCAAGTGACGAGGGTTCGATTCCCTTCACCCGCTCCACCGGCTTAAATGTCCCTCACGTCGAATTTAGCGGTAATTTTTCGCCGATTGTGTAATCTCGCCTGAAATTGCGTTCCGGATTCTTAATTTTGAAGAGCACGTCCATGTATTATCGGTATTTGTTGGTGGTTCGGTTCATCCTGCTCAACGCGGTCGCGTTCAGTTTGCTGTTCGCGGCGTATTTGCAGGGATGGATCGATGGCGTCTTCGCCGACACCACGTTAGAGCTGTCGCTCGTCATTTTCGCGGTCTTCGCCTATGGGCTGGTGTTGTGCGCGATCAAAATCTGGCGAACCAGCGCCGATCTGAACCATCTGTCACCCGGACCGCCGCCCGCCGACTCTCCCGTCGCGCGCGCGCTCGCCCGCCTGCGGCCAACCCAATCCGACGCCGGGATCGATTCGTTCGCCGCCCTGCGTCTCGATCTGTCGCACCGCATCGCCATTGTCCGTCACATCGCCAACTCGCTGGTTTTCCTCGGACTGATCGGCACCGTCATCGGATTCATCATCGCGTTGTCCGGGGTCAATCCTGAAACGTCCGGCGACGCCGACAACGTCGCGAAGATGGTCGCCACCCTGATCGGCGGCATGTCGGTCGCGTTGTACACGACCCTGGTCGGCGCGATTTTGCATGTGTGGTTGATCGTCAATCATCGCATGCTGGTGTCGGGCACGGTCGCCTTGTTGCGCGATATCGTCGCCGCGCGCGCATCGGCCCGCACCTCGGAACGGGACGCCGCCCGTGGATGACCTCGACGATTTCGAGGAGGAGACTGTCGGCACAGTGTTCCGCGACGTCATTTTGCTGGCGTTGATCGGCTTCGTCGCCATGGTCATCATGTTGCTGCCGCACATCAAGCGGACGACGGAAGACGCGCAAGACCACAAGGCGCCGGGCAACGTCATCATCGAAATGCACTGGCCGACCGAGTTGGCGTATGACGTGGACCTTTGGGTGAAAGGCCCGGATTCCCTGCCCGTGGGATTCTGGAACCAGGGCAACGAAGTGTTCAACCTGTTGCGCGACGATCTTGGCGGCGAAGGCGACGCCACCAACCAGAACTACGAAGTTTCCTACAGCCGCGGCATCCCGCCCGGCGAATACATCGCCAACGTCCACATGTACGGGCCGTTGCCGCCCAACACCACGGTCCCGGTCACCATCGTGGTCAGCGTGCGCCAAAAATTCGACAACACCCGTCAGATTCTACAAACCATGGTGAACCTGAACCACCACCATCAGGAAGAAACCGCGTTCCGGTTCCGCCTGACCCGCGACGGCGATCTGGTTGACGGCAGCGTCAGCACCTTGCGCCGCCCCCTCATCACCGGCCTGAAATAATGCGTTTTCAATAGGAGGCCACTCATGGAACTGCTCATCTATTTGTTCTCCGCCGCCGTGCTGATCGCAGCCACCCTGGCCAGCATCGCCATCTGGGCCCCGCGCGTGACCTACACCCGCTTCGCGGCGCTGGTCGTTGCGCTGTTGTTCATCCCGCTCGCCTACGTTCAGTTGATCGAAATGTTGTCCAAGCCGAAACCCGTCAGCCATGAATGGTACGACAACGATGTCGACAAGGCCGAAATTCTCGGCGTCAGCCTGGAAGAAGGCGAGGCGATCTACCTGTGGCTACGCCTCGACGGCGCGGTGATGCCGCGTTACTACGTTATGCCCTGGGCGCAATCCACGGCCGAAGAACTCGAAGACGCGGTCGAGGAAGCGGCGCGCAAGAACGGCACCGTCATCCTGCGCCAGCCCTTCTATCGCCGTTCATTTCTGGAAACCGGCCAAATGAACGTCGAAGTCGTCCTGCCTTCCCTGCCGAACGTGAAACCACCGCCGTTCCCACCGAAAATCTTCAACCCCCGCGCCGCGCCCGAAAAGAGCATCTAGTGTCCTGACGGTATTCAGGCGCACGATTTTGCAAACGCCCCACACCTGTATTATATTCTCGTGGAATGTGAACGATCCATATCAATACGCACTCTCCTGCAATTTCTCGCCAATTCAGATAAGTCGCCACGCCGCGACGATAAGGAAATTATGATGACATTAGTTTCGTATAGTCGCGCGTTTCTATTATTGGCCGCCATGACCGTCGCCGTTCCAGCGCACGCGCAGGACGCGCCAAAGGTTGGAGATCGATTGGGCGATTGGGTGTTTAATTGCCGCGCCTTGTCCGCCACGCAGACCATCTGCGGCGTCTCGCAGGGCCTTTCGGACACCAAGACAAAAAATCAGATCATGCAATTGACGGTGCAAAAATCCGCCACTGGCGCAAACCCGAGCCTTTTCGTCGTCCTGCCGCAAGGCGTGTACCTTGGCGAAAACGTGCAGGGCAAGATCAACGATAAAACCTCGCTGAAATTCATCTGGCAAAAATGCTCGAAGAATGGCTGTCAGGCGTCCGCGGCGCTGGACAAAGACACGGTGTCGGCCATGAAGAAGGGTCAAAAACTCGAAATCGGGTTCAAGGTGACCGCGGACGGGAAAGTCATAAAAATAAACGCGTCCCTGAAAGGAATCGCAAAAGGCTTCGCGGCGCTGGACATCAAGTAAGGCGGCGAATTAGGGGATGACGCGCAACCGATGATCAGCTTACGATTGGTTGAACCATAAGGAGCCCGCGCCATGACAGACCGCCCGTCGCCCTTCCGGGGCATCCGCCACATCGCCTTCGCCGTCGCCAACCTGGAAGAATGCGAACGCTTCTACACCGAAATCATGGGCATGGAATTGCTCAGCCGCGCCAACGAAAATCTGGTCTATCTGACCTGTGGCAACGACAATCTATCACTGTCGCGCGCCAAATCCGCGCCGTCGGACGGCGGCTGCATGGACCACTACGGGTTCATCGTGGAAACCAAACAGGATTTGGACGCTTGGCACGCCTTCATGACAGCCAATGACGTCAAGGTGTTGGACAACCCGCACGACCACGCCGACGGGGCGCGCAGCTTTCATTGCCAGGACCCGGCGGGCAACGTCATTCAACCGATCTATCATCCGGCGATTTCGGGGCAGCGCTTCACGTCGTAATTGGCCGCTGCCCTGGCGCCGCCTTCAGTCGCGCCAGTGGTTCGAACGATCCAACCGGAATAAACTCATGATTTGCGAGGACCATGCCTCTAAATATTGACCGGTCGCCACACAGGCGCGGCCTGATCATCATTATCGCCGTCTACCTGGTGGCGAACGCCCTTATCTTGGCCCTGGTGAATCCCGATGTAAAATTGACGCAAGCCGCCGATGGCGGGTCATGGCAAACGCCGGCGCTGGCGCTGCTCGCCCATGGCGGCTTCGTCGATCTTGACGACCCGTCGCGTCCCGACACGTACCGACCGCCGATGTATCCATTATTCCAGGCCGGGGTGATGATGGTCGCCGGCGTCGACGCGATTGTGGTCGCACAAATTCTGCTTTTGCTTTTCGTTGGCCTGATGTTCCGAAACTTTGTGCGGGATTGGTTACCCGGCTGGGAAAACATCGGCATGGCGCTACTGGTGTTTAATCCCAATGTGCTCTCCAAGGCGCATTTCGTGCAAAGTGAGATACTTTTTTTAACCTTTGTCACCCTAGCGTTCTGGGCGACGGCGAAATATGTCAAAACAGGAGGCTCGTGGCGATATGCGCTCGGCGCGGGGCTGGGCGTGGCGCTCGCCTGCCTGACCCGTCCGACGGCGCAGTTCCTGCTTTTCGCCTTGCCGGTATTGTTCCCGTTGCTGGCGGCGGTTAGCGGACGATTCGTGGCTTACCGTATCGCGTTTTTGCACGGAGCCGGAACGTTCGCGTGTGCGCTGATTGTGATTGCGCCCTGGGTTGCTTTCGTCGCGTCCCTTGGGCACGGCGTCGCGCTTTCGGACAGCGCCGGCAAATACCGCTATGTCTGGGATCAGGTCGTCATGATCGACGCCCAATCGAAGGGGCTGTCCTATCATGAGACCGAATCGCGCTTAACGGCGCCAGGCGGCGCGGAACACGACTTCATCGCCGATCAGGGAGAGGCCTGGAACCGCATGAACGTCCCGGAACGGAACCGCGCCCTGATCGAAGTGGGCATTAAAAAATTGCTGTCCTATCCGTTGGCGGATTTCGCAAAGGCGCTGTACCGTTCCCAGATGCAGTTTTATTTTGCCGGCGGCGCGGGAAATTGGCACAACTTGTTTAACATCGACGCCGGAAAAGTGGAGAAAGCCTGGTTTTCCGGCGCCCAGGACGACGGCTGGAATTTGCTCGTGCGGCTGTTTTCGGGCCTGTCGCCATTGGGCGCGACATTCAGCGTCATCGCGATCGGGTTCGTGGTCGTGGCCCGGATCGTAGGCGTGGTCGGTCTGGCGACGCTGGCGGCGCGCGGACGATGGGACTTGCTGATGATGTTGTGCGGCGTCATTGCGTATTTCGCCTTCGTGCATGTTTTCGTGGGAAATTCCCGGTATCGAATTGCGGTCGAGCCAATGTTGATGTTCCTGATGCTGTCCGGCTTTGACGGCCTGCGGCGTTGGACCAAACGGTCCTGATAAACGGGCCATATAGCAGGATAATTCCAGGCTGCGACGACGCGACCGATTGCCGGTCCCCTTTGAAACTGCTATCCACAGCGAATGCAAATCGTCGATTATGATCGCCTGTCCGAGAGGGAATCCGAGTTGGCCGCCGCGTTCGCGGACGCCGAGCCGTTCCCGCACATGGTGATCGACGACTTTCTCGATGTCGGGGCGTGCGCGGCGATCCTCGAGGAATTCGACAGGCCTGATGAAACCGACATCTGGGGCCATTACGTTCACTACAATGAACGCAAACTCGGCGCCACCCAGCTTGATAAAATGGGCCCGCGGACGCAGGCGGTGGTGCGGGAACTATCGTCCCCTAAATTCCTGGCGTGGCTGGAGCGGATGACCGGGATATCCGGGCTGATTCCCGATCCCGAGTTGGACGGCGGCGGTCTGCATAAAATCGAACGCGGCGGCTACCTCAACATACATGTCGATTTTCTAGCCCATACGACGCACCGAAACTGGAGCCGCCAACTCAACTTGCTGATTTATCTGAACCGTGATTGGGACGAGTCCTACGGCGGCGCGCTTGAGCTGTGGGACAAAAACATGACGCGCCGGGTTCGCGAGGCGGCGCCGTTATTCAACCGATGCATAATTTTTCCCACCACGCCGGGATCCTATCACGGCCACCCCACCCCGTTGAGCTGTCCCGAGGGTGAAAGCCGTAAATCGCTTGCGCTCTACTATTTTCGCGATGAGGGAAAACCGCAGCGATTGACGCCGACGAATTACCGAGCGCGACCGGAGGAACCGTTCTGGAAACACGGACTGGTCGCCGCTGACCGTTGGGCGCTGCGCGCCTATTCATTCATGAAGCGCTACGTGGGGTTGCGCGACGGCATAATACAAAGGTTGCTCAAGCGGTTTTAGATGAATTTTCGTCTATTTCGCGGGCGCGGACGCCTGAGCGCTCGTGCGCCGCATCCAACAGCGTCTCGAGAATTGGGCGCGCTTGAACGACCATGAAAATTTGATACGAAAACATCGATTTCCAAATCCGGATCAACGCCCTGTTGATCCAAAGCAACGCCGTGCTGAACCAATTGTCGCCGAAGGCGAGCGGAAACGGCACGGGAATTCCCACGACCTCTTTCACATCGAAGCCCGCTTGCGCAAACAGCCGGTGCAGCGTGGCGAAGGTGAAAAGGCGCGTATGGGTCAAATCAAGGATGCCGCGCTTGCCATAATTGAACAGTCCAAAGAGATGCAGGAAACGCGTCACCGCGAAGGCGACGTTGCCGGTGCTGACGATCAGCGAAGTGTTCGGCGACGGCGCCGCGGCGCGGCGCAGCTGAGCGACAAATTCCTCGGGCGCGGCAAGATGTTCGATAACGTCAAGCAACAGAACACGGTCAAAATCGGCAAGCGGCGTCGGGGGCGGTCCCGCGTTCAAGTCATGAAGGATGAAGGCGTCGAGCTTGTTGCCTTCGGCGAGCGGAAACATGTCGACGCCCGTTACGACAGCGTTTCGTTCCTGGCGCAAAAGCACGCCCATGTAACCCCCGGCACAGCCGAGGTCGAGGATTCGAGCGCCCGGTCCCACACGCGCCAGCGTCTCGGTATGCGGGCTGCAATAGTCGCGCTTGATTTCGTAATGGGCGTTCTCAATCTCTGTTGTGCGACAATCGTATTTAGGATCGTAGAGGAGGTTTAATTCCTGTGCGCGGGACATGAGCACCGCCTTGACCACGTCCCAGGCGTATTTCAAACCATCCACATGACATATCTCATCACCGTAGTAAGTCGGGATCGGCAGCTCGCGAATGCGAAGCCCGGCAAACACAAACTGGATGATGATTTCCGTATCAAAATGAAAGACGTCGCTATTTAGATGAAACGGAATGTTCCGTAGCGCGGCGACCGAATAAACACGGTAGCCGGAATGGAATTCGGTTAAGTCGGTGCGAAGCATCCGGTTCTCGAGCCAGCTCAGGATTTTGTTTCCGACAAATTTGTATAAGGGCATGCCGCCGCGCAACGCGGCGCCGCGCGTCATCATGCGCGATCCAAACACGGCGTCAGCCGCGCCCTCGGTCAGCGGCGCCATCAGGTCGGGCAGGCATTCAGGCGCGTATTGCCCATCGCCATGCACCAGGGCCACGAAATCGAAGCCCCGTTCGATGGCGAAGTGATAGCCGATCTTCTGATTGCCGCCGTACCCCTGATTAACCGGATTATACAATATATGCAGCGTAAACGGCAGTTCCTCGGCCTGTTTCAAGGCGTGGCCGCGCTCGAAAGTGCCGTCCTTTGACGAATCATCGATGATAAGAATTTCAACGTGATACGCCTCGGCGAGGTCGTGCGGTATGCGCCGCAACACGCCCTCGATCGTTCGCTCCGCATTATAGGCGACGATAAAGACGAGCAGACGCTGTTTATCCTTGGTCGGGCTGATCATCACGCCATCAATACCGTTTTAATCTCTCGTGACGCAACCCTGTCCCTGGATTATGAAACCCCACAAGTGCTCTTCCATGAGCGTTGACCTGAACGGGGGCTTGGTGTTAACAATCAGCCGCACACTGCCCGAAAAATGAACTTTCGGGGAGTGCGGTAGCTGTTCGAGGCGGCAATTAAGAAAAATATCGCCAGCAGCACATGACCACGGGCATCGGCCCCTGAAAACAAACACCGGACAAGATCATCCGCCGCAGAACCAAGCCGACCGCGCATTTTTATGCCGGTGAAACCGTGACAGAACCGAACCAGGACCCATTCATTCATATTGGCTTAAGCAAGGCAGTCTCGACAATATTTCGAGCAACGTTGCTTCTATAAAATAACGTCATCATGAAAAACTTACTGAGATATTGGCGCTTTTTAGCGGCGAATGGCGGGGTGCGCCGACGCCACGCTGCCTTGATTTTGTGCCTTGGCGCGGGCGCGGTCTTCGCTGAAGCGCTTGGCTTGACCATGATGTTGCCGGTCATCGAATACATTGACCTTGGCGGAGATTTATCCGCGCTTGAATCGAAGAACGCCATTTGGACATCCCTGATCGGGGCGGCGGCCTTTCTGGGCGTCGGCGTTAATCTAGGCGTGATGACCGGGTTCGTTGTGGGCGCCGTCATCTTGCGGCAAGGCTTCGATTATTTTCACGCCGTCATAATGGCGTCCGTATCGGCCCAAATTCAAAGACGGCTGCGTCTGCAATCCTATGACCAGTTTCAGACCAGCCGGTTACGGTTCGTGCACAATTTGGGTAGTGGGCCGTTCCTGAATCTGATGGATCGCCAAGCGGAAGGCGCCTCCCGGATTATGGCCAGCTGCGCCAATTTTGCGAAATACGTTTTCACCTTCGTGGTTTATGCAGGGGTGATGGTGGCGGCGGCGCCACTCTCCAGCATTGCCTCCATTATTATGATGGCGTTTCTGATCCTGGTTGTGCAGCGATATGTCCAGCGGACACGCGCACTTTCCCAAGCGATGATCGCCTTCAGGTCAGACTATACGGGATTTGTCGGCGAATCCTTCCGCGCGGCGCGCACCGTTCGAATTTTCGGTTTACAGACCCATCAAGGCGAACAAGTGGATCGGCTGACCCAGCGTTACAGCACCTTGGCGATTGATCTGGCGCGCATGGCGGCGCGCGTTCCCTTGATTATCGCGCCGCTGATCGCGGCGGCGGTCATGGGATACCTTTATATCACATTTACCTACCTGGACATGACCACCGGCGCGATCACGCTGTTCGCGCTGATCTTGATGCGGCTGGCGCCCTCGGCGCAAAATTTCGCCAGACAGCAACAGCAATTCGCGCTGTTCGGCGCCAATCTGGAAGCGTTGGCGGCTTTCGGGGACGAAGCGAATGGCGAGCGGGAAAGTTCAGGCGGCGTGACGAGGCCCGGTCGCCTTGAAAACAGCGTAACGTTCAAGGACGTCAGCTTCACGTATCCCGGTGCGGTGCGACCATCGTTGGACCGCGTAAGCGTCGTGTTGAAAGCAGGAACGGTGACCGCGATCAAAGGACCGTCGGGGGCCGGCAAATCAACCTTCGTGGATTTGCTGCCGGCCCTGATCCAACCCGATAGCGGCGAAATTCTCTATGACGGCGCGCCACTGGAAAGCTTTAACAAACAAGCGTTGCGTGACCTGGTTTCCTACGCGGCGCAGGAAGCGTTTTTGTTCTCCGGGACCGTGCGGGACAATATCCGGCTATCCCGGCCGGACGCGGACGAGGCGGCGGTCGAGGCGGCGTGCAAGGCGGCCTACGCCCATGAATTCATCGTCAAATTGCCAGGCGGTTATGATGCGGATTTAGGAGAAGCCGGTGGAAAATTATCCGGTGGGCAAAAACAGCGCCTCGCCCTGGCGCGCTGTTTCCTGCGCGAAGCCAGCATTCTGATCCTGGACGAACCGACCAGCGCGCTAGATCCGAAATCCGAGGAAATGGTGCGTCGCGCCATTCGTGATTACGTGGATAGTCATGGGGCGCTGGCGCTGGTCATCGCCCACAGGGACACGACCGTCGCCAACGCCGACGCGGTGGTGGAGCTGGAAGACGGTCGAATCATCACCCACGGACAAAACCGGACTTCCGCCGATGATGTCTCTGCACGGCGTGAGGTCGCCAGGTCGTGACGTTGGCCCTTGGCGCGGCGCAATTTGGATCGCCGTATGGGATAACGCGCCCGGCGGACCAGGTTCGCGACGACGTTCTTCGCGGCATCTTCGCCGCCGCCTCTTTGGATGTGTCCATGGTGGACACATCCTCCCGCCTATGGCGATTCGGAGTCTCGATTGGGGGCGGCGACGCTCGACCCGGTTCTTGAAGTTCAAACCAAAACCAGAGGTGGGACGCTCAACCTTGCCATGGACGCCGCCAGGGTGGATTTCGAGCAGTCCAAAAGGCGCCTCAGACGCAGCGCGTTCGACAGTTTTCTAATTCACAGCGTCGATCAGCTTTTACCGAAGGCGGCGGGGCCATTGGTCTGGTCCGGGATTACGCCTTTGGCGGCCGCGCCTTACATAAAGTGACCTGCGGTACTTACGCCTGCAATCATGGGTCCGAAGCAACCTTCGCCAAGCAGGACTTTCAGGTCGAGGCGATTTTCACGAGCATGTCATGCTCGATGGGCAGTTCGAGAATGTCGTGCGAATGACCTGTTTCGCTCCGAATTCATGAACCGGCAAATTTTTGCAACATTCGAATAACTAAAGGCTGATCGATGACCTTGTTTAACTTTCTGGGTGCGGCGGTGCGACCGAACCATTTTTATGGAGACCACTTGGAATGATGAAAAATCTGCAAGACATGCTGAATGGCGGGTCAATTCTGATTACCGGCGGCACAGGGTCGTTTGGCAAGGCATTTGTCCGGCGCGTTCTGCAGGATTTCACACCCAAACGACTTGTGGTGTTTTCCCGCGACGAGCTTAAGCAGTACGAAATGGCGCAGGAGTTCAACGACAAGAGCTATCCCTGCATCCGCTATTTTATTGGCGATGTCCGGGATGCGGATCGACTGGAAATGGCGATGCGGGGTATCGATTATGTGATTCACGCCGCCGCACTGAAGCATGTGCCGGCCGCCGAATACAACCCGTTCGAGTGTATCCGCACCAACGTCCATGGCGCGGAAAACGTGGTCAACGCCGCAATTCGGCGTGACGTTAAACAGGTCGTGGCGCTTTCAACCGACAAGGCCGCCAACCCCATCAATCTTTATGGCGCAAGCAAGCTGGCGTCAGACAAAATCATGATAGCGGCCCGCAACCTGGCGGGTGCGGACGGGCCGCGCTTTTCCGTTGTGCGGTATGGAAATGTGTTGGGATCGCGTGGCAGCGTACTGCCTTATTTTCGCAACCTGATCGACAAGGGCGCGGATCATTTGCCGATTACCGATGACCGAATGACCCGGTTTTTCATTACATTGGAGGCCGGTGTGGACTTTGTATTAGGCTCACTCGCGATGATGGTGGGCGGCGAAATTTTCATTCCCAAAATACCAAGCGTCCGCATTTCGGCTTTGGCGACCGCAATGGCGCCGGATTTACCACAGAAATCCGTGGGCATTCGGCCCGGTGAAAAACTGCATGAAGTGATGGTGACCGAGGACGACGCCCGCACCACGATTGGGTTGGAGGACCGTTACGTCATCCTGCCGTTTTTACTCGACAGCCCAATTTATGAAAAATACCGCGAGGCCGGGGAATTTGTCCCTGATGGATTTTCTTATTCCAGCGACACCAACGTGCAATGGCTGAAGGATGGCCCTTTGGCCGAGTTGGTCACACAGGTTGAGAGTGCGCAGCGCTGAACGGATTTCAAACCACCTGGGGTGTTCGTGTGGCCTCGTCGCAACACCATGGCGCGGGCCACATAAACCGTTGTCTGGCCCTGGCGGCGCAATTGGACGGCGGCGTCCGATTTTTCCTGGACTGCGATTTCTGGGCGGCGCGATTACGCGAACAAGGGTGGCCGTTCGAGGTGGAGGGGTCTCCGGCACAATCGGATCGCGCCGTGGCGGCATTACAAGACGGCCAGTTTCGC
Source organism: Rhodospirillaceae bacterium (assembly GCA_018660965.1). Lineage (GTDB taxonomy): Bacteria > Pseudomonadota > Alphaproteobacteria > UBA8366 > JABJJH01. Next base: position 16,294 of record JABJJH010000399.1, read on the forward strand.
GGCCTGATTTTCGACGGATATGAATTGCTGCCGACCGACGCCGAACGGGCGATGACGATGGGATATGTTGTTCAATTCGATGATGGGCAATTCGACGATGGACGATTCGACGATGGGGCTGCGGCGCTTCCCGCGCATTGCCGCGTCAATCCGGCCGCCGCATCCAGCCCGGTGGAACACGAATTGTTCGGATTGGAATACGCGCTGTTGGACGCGGCGTTCGCCAAGGCTCATGAACAGGCGCGGCCGGATCAAAAATCAACTCCGGGAGATGGCCTGCAACTTCTTATCGCCATGGGCGCGCGGGATACGAAGAACGTCACCGCGGCTGTTCTGGACGCGTGCCGGATACTCCCCGGCCTTCGGGAAATCCGGGTGATCATGGGCGCCCACGCGGATCACCTGGACGCCGTTCGCGCCCAGGTCGAAAACATCGACAACGCCTGTCTGATTGTCGATTGCCGAGACATGATCGCGGAATACGAACGCGCTGATCTGGCCGTGGGCGCCGGCGGGGTTTCACTGCTGGAACGCTTGTGTTGCGGCTTGCCGTCGCTGATCGTGGTGCAGTCTCGCAATCAATTGGGCAATGTGAAGTCAGCGTTGGATGCGGGGGCCGTCGGGTTGCTGGGCGACGTCGACACCCTGGATGGGAATCGCATTCGCGAAGAAATCAAAACTTTCATGGGTTCGAACACGGCCCTTTCCAACATGCGCAAATCTGGTCTGGCGTTGGTTGACGGGCGCGGCGCCCCGCGCGTGGCGTTGCGGCTTGGCCGCCTCTTGAAGGAATATGACAATGGTCGCCTATCCTTATAGCTGTCCGGATATCCGCGAAGAGGATATCCAGGCCGTGACGAATCTGCTGACCAGCGGCGCCTTTTTGAGCCAGGGGCCGGAAATAACGGCCTTCGAGCAGGAAATTTGCGATCAAACCGGCAGCCGCCACGCAATCGTTTGTAATTCGGGCACGGCGGCGCTTCATTTGGCCTATCTGGCGCTGGAGTCGGGCCCGACGCGGGGATTGCTGACCACGCCGGTTACGTTTCTGGCAACGGCCAACGCGGCGGTGATGTGCGGCGCGCCGGTTCGCTTCGCCGATGTGGACCGCGACACCGGGAACATGACGCCGGAAACAATTCGAAACGCCCTGCGCGATAACGAGGCGGCCGCAGCCCCGGCGCCGCTCGCGATTCTGGCGCCGGTCCATCTCGGCGGGCGGCCGTGCGACATGCCCGCGATCAAGGCGCTGGCTGATGAACATGGCCTGGCGGTGGTCGAGGACGCCGCGCACGCGATGGGCGCGACCTACCGGGATGCGTCCGGCGAAACGTTCGAGGTTGGTTCCTGCGCCCATTGCGACATCGCCATCTTCAGCTTTCACGCCATCAAACACATTTGCATGGGCGAAGGCGGCGTGTTGTGCACCAATGACGATGCGCTGGCGGACCGCGCGCGCACCTACCGCAATCACGGCATTATCCGGAACCCGGACGCGTGGCTCTCCCCGCCCGAAGCCGACGCGCCCTGGTATTACGAAATGCATGAACTTGGCTGGAACTATCGCGCCACGGATTTGGTCTGCGCCCTGGGACGCAGTCAATTGCGGCGGTTGGCGGAAGGCGGCGATCACCGCCGTCGGCTCGCGGCGGCGTATGATGCGGCGCTCGGGTCCACGTTTGGGGCCACGGGCGCCGTCACCGCACCCGCGTTGCCGAGCGATGAACGGGGACACGCCTGGCACCTTTACCCCATCGCGGTGGATTTCGAAAAAGCTGGCTTAACGAAAGGCGCGGTCATGCGGGCGCTGGCGGAACGTGGAGTCGGCGCCCAGGTTCATTATGTGCCGCTGCACCATCAGCCTTTCTATAAGGATGTCCCACACGCCAGTTTGTCCGGCGCGGACGCCTACTACGCTTCAACATTGAGCATTCCCATGCACATGAAGATGGACGATGCGGCGGTCGAGATCATCGTTCAGGAAATTCAATCGGTTTTAAAAAACGGCAACTAGGTCAATTGACAACAAGGACGGTGAAAATCAGCGACTCGGATATTAATGTTGGAACGGCGGGAAACGCGGCGCCGCGCGACATTCCCTATGGCATCGAAGACGCCAAGGCGTTTGGCGCCTGGAGAAAGGATGTTCTTTGGCCAGCGCCGCACCACCAATCTTTCGATTGCGCTATGCAAGGCTTGCAATCAGTACTGGGGTGTTTTCATTCGATCGATGATCCGGATCTCCAAGATATCGTTTTGCTGGGGCTTGCTTCAATTTTTGCATCGACATTACCGAAAGGCGCCGCGGCGCTCGCGGTACAACAAGAACAGCAGTTGGGAGTGCGACTCGTTGGCGCGGCGCCGGAACTTGCGTATCTGCGAGGTGAAACCGGCGCAACACCGGCAATCCGCGACATTGGTAATATTCAATCCAGACCAATGCCGCGTGCAGGGTTGGTACGGCGTATAGCGCGGACCTGTAGCTGGACGCCATGGCCGCGTATTGCGCAGACCCTCATGAAACCGGAGGCGACGGCCATTAGTCATAACGGATTGTTGCGCCAGGCCGCTTCCACGTCGCGGGTAACATTTCATCATGCCGATTCAATGTTTCTGCAAGCGCGGAGACAATATGGTGATAGGCGCGGCATTTCAGGCTGGGAGGACTTGGTTGGTCCATTAGCGACGGCGCTGACAAACGCCTATAATTTAACGACTGAATTTCACGATAGACTCCTTCAACTTGTTACAGGGCAGATTTTCGAAATTCTTGAAGCGGCGTCGCGTGATGTCACGGCTTTGCGCGAAACTCGGCGACTGCCGAATGTTATCTGGGCGGGCACCGGTGGATATTGGCCGGGCCGCGCCTTGTCAATTGAAGTGCTGCGGCGCGGGGGCGCGGTGCGGCGTTTCGATCATGGCGGCGGCATGGGCCTCAATTCGTTGGCGCCATTATGGGCGACGACGGAGCTTTTGGTTTCAAGTCAATTCTCCCTGCCGACGCGCCGACTCGCCGAGCGCGCTGAATCCTCAGGCGTTCGCAACTTTCTCCGAAAAGGCCAAAGCCTTGATATCGACGGCGGCGATGGCGATCCACTTCATCGGGCCGCGTCCCGTATCGCCAGGAAGGCGGCGCCGGGACAGCTTCGAGTCACCTACACACCGCCACTATTAACCGGCTTTCAACAACACTTACCGCCGCTGCTACCCGATTTGATCAGTCTTGACTGGCAGATGCGGTTTGCGAAAAAATTGAAAACACTGCCGATCCAATTGATGTGCCGCCCGCACCCAGAAGGGTTGTTTAAGAACAAGCCTCATCCGCTGGCCGCAATTACGCCGCTAAGTTCGAACGTATTCGAAGACCTTATCGCTGATACCGATGTATTCGTATTCGAATATATCCAATCGACCGCGTTCTACGAAGCCTTATGCACGGACCGGCCAATCGTATTGATCGATTTCGGATTACCGATCTACCAGGGTAAGGCGCGCGCGATGTTGGAGGCCCGATGCCGAATCATGCCGGCGCGATTCGATGACCGGAATCGTCCTCATATTGACACTGACCAGTTGGAAACGGCAATCTTTAGCAAGGAAGACACTGTCGATCCAAGCTGGTTCCGCTCCCATCTGATTGGGGATGAAGAGGCGTAAGGTACGTTAATGGCGCATACGGCTATCATAGCGCAGGCGCGTATGGGCTCTACGCGGCTTCCGGGTAAAGTGCTGAAAATAATCGCTGGCGAATCCGTCATGGCCCACGTTATTCGACGCGCGAAGGCCGTGGGAAATGCTGATACGGTTTGCATTGCAACCACAACGCAGGCGATTGATGATCCCGTCGCGCAGGAGGCGGAACGGTGCGGTGTGGCCGTGTTCCGCGGCGATGCGCAGGATGTTCTGGATCGCTATTTGGGCGCTGCGCGGATGTTGGACGCGAGCGCCATCATGCGCATTACCTGCGACTGCCCCCTGATCGACCCAGCTGTGTGCGAAGAGGTGCTACGGTTGCGCGCACTCGAAACAGCGGACTACGCGTCTAACGTGGCGACCGCCGGATGGCCGCACGGCCTTGATTGCGAAGCGTTCACACGCGATGTGTTAGAGCGCGCCGCTCGCGAAGCCTCCACCGATGATGATCGTGAGCATGTAACCCTATGGATGCGGCGAAACAAATTGCTCCGCCACGCTGCCCTTGACGGTCCCGGTGGCGCGATAGCGCGTCAGCGCTGGACGCTGGATTATCCCGAAGACCTTGAGTTTCTGGAAGCTTTGTTCTGCAAACTACCGCCAGCGCCTACGACGCCGGGCTGGCGCGACATCGCTACGGTGCTTTGCAAACATCCTGAAATTGCCGACATCAACCGCAACCGAATCGCGGAGCGCTCAGAGCGCGCTCGATTTGCGACTGAACCGAACGCAGTTGCGAAAGACGGGAAACCGGTCACCCTGCGTCTGGTCCAAACATTTGATTCGGCCTTGATGCTGGAATGGCAACAAGATCCGCAGACGCGCCGGTTTTCGCGAAATCCCGAAACGCCGGATTCTGAAGCCCATCATAAATGGGTTACGGAGCGACTGCGCGATCCGGATAGTCTGCTTAATATGATTCTGCATGACGGCGTTGCCGCAGGGGTCATCCAGCTCAACCGCAAGCCGCCAAATGGCGACGTCACCGAACGCTGGGAAATATCGATTTACGTTGCGCCCGGTTGTCAGAATTTGGGACTGGCCCGTGCGGCGCTTTCATTGGCCCAGCGGCTAGTGTCGGATTGCGAATTCATCGCTGAAGTCCTGCCCGGCAACACCGCTTCTCACGCACTGTTCCGCAGCGCGGGGTATATTTGGCGAAACGGGCTTTATCATTTGACGGTAACCTCAGAAAAAACCAACCGGCATTAAAGGGAAACACATGAATCAACGATCTGCGAACAAACGCTCCGAGTCAGACAACTTGGCTGAGCGATGGCGCGGCGCATTTGGCGACGCCTACGTTGATCGTAACGCCGAAAGCGAGACGCATGTAAGCCAGCGGGTCGCGGCGTTTCGCGATATTTTCAAACATCTGGATGCGGCGCCGCCACAGACTATTCTTGAAGTGGGCTGCAACGTGGGTATAAATTTGCGCGCCTTGCGGGTCGTGAGCGACGCGGCGTTAAGCGCTATTGAGCCAAATAGAAAAGCGCGCGACCTTCTTATCGAAAACGAAATCCTCGACAAAGGTTGTCTTTACGATTCGACAGGCTCCGATTTGCCCTTCGCCGACGAGTCGTTCGACATGATCTTTACCAGCGGCGTCCTCATCCATATAGAGCCCGAGAATTTAGAAGCGACGTACCGTGAAATACACCGAGCCAGCAAACGTTTTATTCTCACCATGGAATATTTTTCGCCTCACCCTGAGGTGGTTTCGTATCACGGTCATGACAATATGCTTTTCAAACGAGATTTCGGCGGGCTTTGGCTTGATCTGTTTAACGACCTGGAGCCGGTTGCAAACGGCTTTTTTTGGAAACGAACAACGGGTCTCGACAATTTAAATTGGTGGCTGTTTCAAAAGACGTGACGCAAGAAAGAGAGACTACAGAGCAATTTAAATGAAAGATAATGTCATTGAAATCGATGGTCGGCGAATTGGTCCTGGTTATAGGCCCTACATTGTCGCCGAAATGTCGGCTAACCATAATGGTACGCTAGAAGGCGCCTTGGCGATTGTCGACGCCGCCAAGGCGGCAGGCGCCGATGCGGTCAAGATGCAGACCTACACCGCCGACACGATCACCATTGATCATGATGCGCCGCAGTTCTTGATCAAGGGGGGGCTCTGGGATGGGCGGCGACTTCATGAGCTGTACGAAGAAGCGCACACGCCGTGGGATTGGCATGAACCGATATTCCGTCGCGCCAAGGAGCTTGGCATTACCATATTTTCTGCGCCGTTTGATCTGTCGGCGGTCGATCTTCTCGAAAGCCTTGGTGCGCCCGCTTACAAAATCGCATCCTTCGAACTTGTTGATATTCCCCTGGTGGAACGGGTTGCGGCGACGGGTAAACCCGTGATTCTATCAACGGGAATGGCGAACCTCGATGAAATCGAGGACGCCGTTTTAGCGGCGCGAGGGGCGGGAGATGGCGGCGTCTTGCTGCTGCATTGTGTTAGTGGTTATCCGGCGCCAGCCGAAGAGAGCAATTTGCGCACCATTGCGCATTTGCGCGATACGTTTGATTGCGTGGTTGGACTGTCGGACCATACGCTTGGCGCCGCCGTGGCTGTCGCTTCGGTCGCTTTTAGCGCGAGCCTGATAGAAAAACATTTTACGATCAACCGCAAAGACGGCGGTCTGGACTCCACCTTTTCACTTGAGCCATCGGAACTAAAGACATTGGTCGCTGATGCGCACACCGCTTGGGCGGCTTCCGGCAGTGTGGATTATGCCGTAAAATCGAGCGAACGGGAAAACAGAGGATTGCGGCGATCGCTTTACGTGGTCAAGGAGATTGCCGAAGGCGAAATATTCACTATTGAAAATGTTCGGTCGATTCGACCTGGCGGCGGCCTGGCGCCAAAACACTTGCCCGATATCCTTGGTAAGCATGCACAGCGTAGACTGGAACGCGGCGACCCGCTTGATTGGCTAGCGGTAAATCCAGCGTGACCGTGGGCTGCTCAGCGCAGGTACTCCGCGCCGCGCCGGGTCTTCCCGCCTTGCACGCGCTGGCGCCACCCGTCGATGGTTCGTGACAAACCCGCATCAAGATCAATTTTTCGAATTCCATCCAGGGACTTTGGTTAATCGGTTAGAACCAACAGTCAATCCGCGCACTTCCGAACGCTCAAGCCGCATTCACGCCACGTCTCTACCCTGGCAGAGCTTTCTGTACACTTGCTTCTATCAATAAGCGGATGATTGCGTTACGGGTCAGGACGAACCGCGCATTGCGGCGGCAATTGAAGGAAGCGGCGCCGGCGGATGCGCGAACGCTTAAACCCTGTTGGGTAACTTGCGGATTCAACCGACAGGCACGTCATTTTTTTCGGCGGTCGTTGAAAATTTTCTCAATCGCCCAATCCGATACTTTATGATCGGCGTGGGTCTCGTCTATCACCACGTTGAACACGCCGCCGCCATTGACGTCCTTAACTGCTGTCTTTACCGCCGGTTCGTATAACCGTCCCAGCGTGTTGGCGAAGCAGCACCGGTCGAAACGGTTAAAAATCTGCATGAACCTGCGGCCCGGCCCGGCGGTCGCCATGACGTACATATCCAAATAATTCGCCGCCCGAACCAGGGGGCCGTAATATTGTGGCGGCGCGGACTGATTCTTTAGGACCCCGACGCGCAAATATAATGGATAGCCCCCCGCAACTGAATAAGCATATCGCAAGCGCGGGTCCACCGCCGCCGCGACGCCCGCCGTCCAGCCGCCAGCGGAAAAACCGATTATATCGAAGTAATCATATCGGCCAGACTGCAAGGCATGATTCAACACGACAACTATGGGCTCCACATAAAATCGGATGGGGTGATCGGCAAACGTTAAAATGCGATCCCAAGGCAGGTCTTGCCACCCGAATTTGGGGAAATGCGCCAAATGAAAATGATTTTCGCCATAACCCGGGTAATTTAACGCCGCGACCGTGTCGCCTTCGTCGAGGGCGCGTTGAAGGATGGCTCGCGCCTGGGCGATGGTGCCCGCATACCCATGATGATACAGCAGCATCCGACCGGTCGCGCGCTTGGGATGCATGATGTACACATAGGACGTGTATCCATGATCAATGGGGACTTCCAAGCGTTCGGTACGCGCAAGGCCCGTCAGGCCGTCGAGACCCGGCGGCGCCGGGACGGTCGTGATCGCACCCGGCTGTTTGTCCCATGGCGGCCCCGACGCGCCCCAGATCACGTGCTGCAAATCCCGACGCTTGGCGGTTAGCGCCGCTTGGGACCGCACAGAAATCAGCGCGGCCGGATCGGTTTTCCGATAACGCGGGTTTATCTCCTCGAAGACATAAGGGTTGGGCGCCTTCCAGCGTTTGTACACAACGCGCACGCTGTCGACGTAATGAGTCAGGTAATAGCCAAATCCGAACAAACCGGCGATCAGGGCGATTATCACGGCGCCGATTACAGCAATCTTTTTCATGGCGCCACGCGACCGGGCGAATGGTCCTGTCGACAAAAAGGAACCGCCAGCAAAGCGGTCAGACACAGATGAGCGAGCCACCAGCTCTGCCAAATTCCAAAGCTCAACATCCAGACCAAAAACACCGTTGTCGTCAATGCCGTCGCCATGGCGCGATGTTTCGAACCGGATGTCGCCGCAGCCCTGTAACCGACGAGCCCGGCCAGAACCGCCGCCAACAGGGCGCCGGGCGCGCCCAGCTCAAGCCAGATTTGCAAGGCGCCATTGTGCGGGTGCAACGGTAACCGGTCGCCCTCGCCAATGACGGTGCCAGCGCCGTCCTTCACCTGATAGCGCTGGTTGCCGCCGGGCACCGCGCGCGAGCCATTGAACCCCCAACCGACCCAGGGTCGTTCGCGGATCCGTTCAATCGCAAAATTCCAGATTTCAAGGCGGTGAACGATCGAAGGATTATGTTGTCCCGTGACCGAACGCACCGGTTGATCGATAGCGGTGAACAAAATCGGCGCCAAGAGGATTGTTCCAACCATCGCGGCGGGAAGCATTATGCGTATCGCCCAAGGCGCAACCAGAGTCGCTATATAAACCACGCCCCCCACTACATACGCCAGCAGCGCCGATTCACTGGGCATAAGATACCCCAGGATCGCGCCGGCGACGATAATCGGCCAGCGGTATTTTTGCGCCGACGCCACGGCCAGCCACGCGAATAACAGCAACACCGCCGCGGCGCGGTTTATCAATTGCGTGAACTTTCCTTTTGGCGGTTCTTGTTGGAGCACATCAAGAATGATGAAGCCGTCGGTGATGATTTCGAACACCAAGAGCCCTGCGCCCAATCCCGCCCCCAGACAAATCGCGCGGCCAAGAAAGCGTCGTTCACGCTCTTCGATGTCCTGTATTCGCAATATAAGGTAGGCGAAGGGAACCATGGCCGCAGCCACCGTTGCCCATTTCCGCACCGCGTCCATTCCGTCCACCGACCAGATCAGCGTAACCGCCGACCAACCAAGCAGCCCGAAAAGCAGCGCAAGAAACGGCCAATCGATCCGTGGAAACGACGGTTTTCGCCGCACATCGATCAGTATCGCCGCGACCATGGCCACAACGGCGAGCGGCGCGATCAGCAAAGGCGCGAACAGCCCCAGAACCGGCGCCAGGACCGCCGCCACACCGAGCGCATGCGTGAAATTAAGTCGCGTGTCGAACATATTCGCGAACACCTGTACCCCACGAACCGCATCATGGCCAACAATAATTCCCGGCCACTATAACTGAACGCCGCACGCGGAAATGTCCTGCGTGGAAATACCCAGGAAGGTCCCTTAGGTTGCTCAGATGATCGATGAAGCACCCCCATTACGGATCGTTTTCGTGCTGCCGTCATTGGCTGGCGGCGGCGCGGAGCGGGTCATATTAGCGCTCGCCGGGGCGCTCGACCGCGCACGCTTCGATCCCACTCTGATTGTTTTGACCAGCGACGGTCCGTTGGCGGCGCCCGCCAATACGCCGGTCATCGACCTTGGCGTGCGCCGCATGCGCTGGGCGCGCTGGGCCCTCGCCCGGCGATTGCGCACGCTTGACCCCGATATCGTGTTGCCAACCATTGGTCACATGAATATCGGCGTGTTGTCGTTACGCCGTTGGTTGCGTAAACGCGTCCGGATTGTTATTCGCGAATCGAATGTGCCGTCCGCCAGTCTGACCACGACCAAACGACCGGGGTTGTTGCGCTTTTTGTACCGGCGATATTATCCGCGCGCCGACCATGTCATCGCGCCATCCGAAGTGGTCGCAGCGGAATTGCGGCGCGACTTTCGCGTCGATCCCGCGCGCCTGACCGTGCTGCCGCAACCGGTGGACGCCAGCGCCTTTCGGGAACGCGCCGCCCAGGAACCGGCGGGGCCCATCCGTCATCCCGGCCCCGGCCCCCGCTTCGTCGCCGCCGGGCGGCTGACGCGGCAAAAAGGCTTCGACCGGTTGTTGCCGCTGCTGCGCGACGCGCCAAACGACGCGCATCTCACCTTATTGGGCGAGGGTGAACTTTCGGGCGATTTACGCGCGCAGGCGGCGTCGTTGGGCGTTACCGGTAGAATTTCTTTCGCCGGGTTTCAGGACAACCCCTGGGCCTATTACGCGGGCGCGGACGCCTTTTTGTTGCCGTCGCGCTGGGAAGGCATGCCAAATGCGGTGCTGGAATCGCTGGCGGTGGGAACGCCTGTGATCGCGACGCCGGAATCCGGCGGAATCGGGGAAATCGCGACCGCCTGTGCGGCAGGGGCGTTAACGCTAGCGAGCCTGCCGGACGCCTTCGCCGACGCCATGAAGCAAGTGCGGTCCGATCCAATTCGCCAACCACGGCCAAGCCTGCTACCCGAAATTTATGAACTGGCGGTGGTGGTGCGACAGTTCGAGGATTTGATGACGACGATCGCGGATCAGTCCCAATAGTCGGGGCCCAATAGTCAAGACCCGTTAGTCAAGACCAAGGGCGGCGCCGATCTTCTCTACCGCCTTCAACCCCGTTCCCGTCAGAATCGCCACCGCCGTTTCGTTTGGTTTGATGGAGCCGTCCGCGATCAACCGCGTCAGTCCCGCCCCGCACGCCGCCGTCGTCGGTTCAACGAAGAACCCCTTGCGCGCCAAATGGCCAAGGGCGGCGATAATTTCATCCTCCGCAACCGCGACCGTGGCCCCGCCGGTTTCGCGCACCGCCGCCAAAACCTCACGCAGGCGCACTGGCGTCGCCGAGGCGATGCCGTCGGCGATCGTCGGTTGCGCCTCGATGACGACGGGGGCGTCGCCGCCTGCCTCGAAGGCCGCGTGATACGGCGCGCAATTCGCCGCCTGCACCGCGTAGATGCGCGGCATGCGGTCAATCGCGCCGCACGCCAGCAATTCCAAAAATCCAATATGACAACCCATGACGTTGCTGCCTTGCCCCAACGGCGTAACCACGCAATCGGGCGCCCGGAAGCCAAGCTGTTCCCATAGCTCAAACGCCAGGGTCTTCGTCCCTTCCAGAAAGAACGGTTGGTGATTGTGCCCGGCGTAAAAAGTATCTTCGGCTTCCGCCAATGCGGCGCGCGCTGTGTCGTCGCGGCTGCCATCGACAGGAACGACATCGGCGCCCATCGCCGCCATCTGGATACGCTTTGCGATAGGCGCGCTCGCGGGCAACAATATCCGGCAGGATAAATCCAATGCGGCGGCGTAGGTCGCGACCGACGACCCGGCGTTGCCCGACGAATCTTCCAGAATTTCCGACACCCCGGCCTGTTTGAGGTAATTCAACATCACCGCCGATCCCCGATCCTTGAATGACCCGGACGGCATGAAATATTCCGCCTTCATCAGTATGGGTTGACCATCCCATTGCGCGGGAATCAATGGCGTCCACCCTTCCCCCAACGAGGCCGCGGGCGGCGCCGCCAATCGGACCGCCGCCGCGTAACGCCATAATGACCGTTCGGCAGCGTCGACGTCCCCCGGCGCCAGTCCCGGGCCGGGCGTTAAATTGACATAACCGCCATCATCCGGCGCCCGCCATAACGCGGTGGATGTCGGCCAGGTCGCGCCGGTACGCGGGTTGATATAGGTCGCGGGGTCGGGAAGGGTGGTCATGGGTCGCTCTCTAACTTGGTTTCCATTGCCAGCTTTGCGCTGTTATATCATGTTCTCACCAATGAAAAACGAACCCCTATAATGTGCGGAATCGTTGGATTCCTGACCGCCCACGGCGCCGCTCCCGACACGTTGCAAGCGTGGGCGCGCGATGCGTGCGCCGCGCTGGCGCATCGGGGCCCGGACGATGCGGGCGTGTGGGTGGATGCGGAGGCGGGCGTCGCGCTGGGCCATCGGCGCCTTGCGGTGCTCGATTTGTCATCGGCGGGACGCCAGCCCATGGAATCCACCGACGGACGCTACGTCATCGTCTACAATGGCGAGATATATAACTTCCGCGCGCTGCGCGCCGAGTTGACCGCGCGCGGCGCCGCCTTCAAGACCGAAAGCGACACGGAAGTCCTGTTGGCGGGCGTCGCCGATTGGGGCGTCGCGGAAACCCTGCAACGCGCCAACGGCATGTTCGCCTTCGGGCTGTGGGACCGGCAAACCCGCACGTTAACTCTGGGCCGCGACCGGTTCGGCCAGAAACCGCTCTATTACGGCCAAATTGGGGGCGGGGTGTTTGGCTTCGCCTCGGAATTGAAAGCGTTTCAGGCGCACCCCGACTTCAAGGGCGTGGTGAACCGGGGCGCGCTGGCGTTGTTCCTGCGTCACAACAACGTGCCCGCGCCATACTGCATCTACGAAGGTTTGAACAAACTGCCGCCGGGTTGCACGATCACGATTTCAGATGCCGGAACGGCGTCCGACCCCGCGCCCTATTGGAACGCCGCCGACGCCGCGCAGCGTGCGCAATCCGATCCGTTCACGGGTAGCTTTGAACAAGCGGTCGAGGCGCTCGACGACCGGTTGGGAGCGGCGGTTCGCGATTGCATGGTGTCGGACGCGCCGCTGGGCGCATTCCTGTCGGGCGGCGTCGATTCTTCCACGGTCGCAGCCTTGATGCAGGCGGCCAGCACGCGACCCGTAAAAACCTTCTCCATCGGGTTTCACGAAGACGATTTCAACGAAGCCCGTCACGCCGCCGCCGTCGCCGCGCATCTGGGAACCGACCACACCGAACTTTATGTCAC
>JABJJH010000451.1 GCA_018660965.1 Rhodospirillaceae bacterium
GTCCCCCCGCCGCCGATAAATGGCGCGCATTGTCCGGCCCGGTGGTGCCGCCGAGCGTACGCGCGAGGGCGGTGGCCAACCCGGACCCGCCGGTGATAAGGGGCCAATCGGTGAAGGCTTCGGCCATGACGTCGAAATTGGCGTCGCGCACCGTGTCGGCGATGACGTGGCGTTGTCCCTCGGCGGCCAGCGTCGCGCAATGCTGTTGCATGGCGAGCGCGTCCTGTTCGATAAAGGATAACGGCAACAATCCAACGCCGTCCCTGGTCTGGCGACCCAGCCACCGCACCAGATTGGCGTCGGTCATGGGGTTCAGCGGATGGTTCCGCATTGGGCTTTCGTTCAGCAATTCGTCGAACACGAACATGTGCCCGTGAAAGACCGAGCGCCCGTTTTCCGGCAGCGAGGGGACGTAGGGTATGATGTCCGCGCCCAGATGGTCGCCCAGCGCTTCGGCGACCGGTCCAATGTTGCCGTCCGGCGTTGAATCGAAGGTGGAGCAGTATTTGAAATAGATTTGACGCGCGCCGTTTTCCTGCAACACGCGGCAGGAGTCCAGTGATTGACGGACGGCCTCGGCGGCGGCGATGGACCGGCTTTTCAACGCGACGATCACCGCGTCGACGTCAATCGACGCCATCAATTCCGCGGATGGAACGCCGACGGTTTGCAACACCCGCATGCCGCCGCGCGCTAGCATGGAGCCCATGTCGGTCGCGCCGGTGAAGTCGTCGGCGATGACGCCGAGCGAGAGACCGGAGTCTGCGTCAATGTCCGGTGGCGCCATCGGCTAACCCGCGTCGTGCGGGCCGCGCACCAGACGGCCCGGCAGCGCGCCGGTTTCCGCACCGCCGATCTGCACCGGCGCGCCCGACACGATGGTCGCGTCGTACCCGTCTGCTTTCTGGATCAGCCGCCGCCCGCCGCTGGGCAGGTCGTAGGCCACCTTTGGCGCGTGCAGGCGCAGGCGGTCGTAATCGATGACATTGATGTCGGCCTTGTAACCGGGCCGCAGCAAGCCCCGGTCGTTCAACCCGATGGCGGCGGCGTTGTCGCGGGTCATTCGCTTGATGGCCCAGGGCAGGGGGGCCTTGTCGCCGCGCGTGCGGTCGCGCGTCCAATGGGTCAGCATATAGGTGAACGCGCTGGCGTCGGAAATAATGCTGACATGCGCGCCGCCGTCACCCAGCCCGACCAGCGAATTGGGATGGGAGAACATGTCCTTCACCGTTTCCAGGTCGCCATAGGTGTAGTTGCTCAACGGGCGGTAGAGAAGGGTCTTGCCGCCGTCTTCAAGCAGCATGTCATAGGCGAATTCGTCGGGTGATTTGTTGGTGTGGGCGGCCAAGGCGGCGATGCTTTGGTCGGGCGCGGGTTCGTAATCCGGCGGGTCGCCCAGTGGGAAAATCCGTTCCCAGCACGACACCCGATAGGCCAGCCGTTCGTCCGGGTTGGATTCCGAAATCAGTTGCGCGCGAAAATCCGGTTGGCGCAGGATGGCGAGTTTTTCATCGAAGGGAAGGTCGGCGATCTTGTCCCAACTGGGCCGGTTGATGAACGGGTTCTGGGAAATTTCGAACCCCAGCATGATGCCGGTGGGCCGCGTCAGCACCTGACCGAAGATATGCAAATCATCGGCGTTGGCGTCGGCGATCTTGCCCATCAGGTCGCGCCAGCTTTCCGGCTTGGCGTCGCGTTGCAGAATGGTGACGGTCATCGGTCGTCCGGCGGCCTTCACCATGCGGCGCAGCATGGCGAATTCGGAATCCTGGTCGTCGAAGTCGGAAATCACCTGCAGCCAGCCGGACCCCGCGGCGCCGACGGCGGTGGCGATCTCGACCAGTTCGTCTTCTTCCGCCCGCAAGGTGGGCGTGTGTTCCCCCGCCAGGGTTTTGTGGTTGATGGTGCGCGAGGTGGAAAATCCCAACGCGCCGCTGCGAATGCCCTGGGCGGCGATTTTGGCCATGGCCGCGCGGTCGGCGGCGGTGGCGGGTTCGTGGCGCAAGGCGCGTTCGCCCATGACATAGACCCGCACGGCGGCATGCGGCACCTGGGTCGCGATGTCGAGGTCGTATTGTCGCGCGTCCAGCGCGTCGAGGTAATCCTCGAAGGTTTCCCAGTTCCACGGCAGGCCTTCGGTCAGCACCACTTCGGGAATGTCTTCGACGCCTTCCATCAGCTTCACTAGCATGTCGCGCTGGTCCGGCATGCAGGGCGCGAAACCAACGCCGCAATTGCCGATCATGGCGGTGGTCACCCCGTTCCACGACGACGGCGTGATGCGGTTCGACCATGTCGCCTGTGCGTCGTAATGGGTGTGAACATCGACGAAGCCGGGTGTGACCAGTTTACCGCGTGCGTCGATTTCGTCCGCGCCCTTCGGCAAGTTGGCGCCGATGGCGGTGATTTTTCCGTCCGACACGGCGATGTCGGCGTCGATGGGGTCGCCGCCCGACCCGTCCAGAATTGTGCCCCCGCGAATGACCAGCGCTGCGTTTTCACTCATGGTCCAAATCCCCCCTTGTCCGGTTTGTCCGGTCTGGCCGGTTGTGCGGACGGCCAAACGATTTTAACATTCCCCATGTCCGAATAACTGTAGCCGCCGCGCACGGCTTTGAAAACGTCTCGATTCATATAGAAATAAGGCGCGCGCCGTCCCAGGCAAGCCAACACGAGCCCAACCTAAGCAAGGAGCAAGCCCCTCATGAATTCGCCACTCTATACGCCCGCCCCCGCCCCGCCCGCCGGCACACCTGAATATGAGGTCTACGCGATTAAATACGGCGACCACCAACGCATGCGGCAGGAAAACTTTATCTTCAAGGACCCGCACGACGAAGCGACGTCGATTGACTTCTACGTCTGGGTTATCACCGGCGGCGGGCGCACCTTCGTTGTCGATCTCGGGTTCGAGGCGGAAGAGGCCAAGGCGCGCGGTCGTCAATTGCACCGGTTGCCGTCGGAAGCGGTGCGGCTGGTCGGCGTCGACCCCGCCACGGTGGAGGACATCATCATCAGCCACCTGCATTATGACCATTGCGGCGATATTTCACCGTTTCCCAAGGCGCGCTTTCATTTGCAGGAAAGCGAAATGAACTACGCCACCGGCAAGTCCATGACGCATCAGCCGCTGCGGAATCCCTACAATGTGGATTATGTCGTCAACATGGTGCGCGCGGTTTATGACGACCGGGTGAATTTTGTCGATGGCGTGTCGGAACTGGCGCCGGGCCTGTCCGTGCATCATATCGGTGGCCATACGGCGGGTATTCAGTCGGTGCGGGTGTGGACGCGCTTGGGCTGGCTGGTGGTGGCGTCCGACGCGATGCATTTCTACGACAAC
>JABJJH010000406.1 GCA_018660965.1 Rhodospirillaceae bacterium
ATCCTTCGCTTCGCGCACGATGGAGGAATACGCCGAGCGTAGGAGGATATCCTGCATTTCCTGGGCGACCGATTTAAACGCCCCGGTGATGACGTTGAAATCGGCCGGATCGATTTTGCTAATATCCATCATGTCTTGCTCCGCGTCAGTTTGATCGCGCTGTTGTCCAGAACCGTCAACCGCCACCCTGCCGGGAGCGGAGTGCTGGTTGTCGCTTCCACGAGGATGACCGGGCCGTCGATGGTGAAGCCCGGCGGCAATTCGCTTCGGTCATAGATAGCATACGACGCGGGCGTTCCGTCGAGCGTTATGGTCCGCGTCCCGGCGGAAATCCCGGCGGTCGTTGCGGTGATGTGCGGGGTTAGCGCGGGCCGGGGGTGGCGTGCGGTCAGGCGAAAGGAAATCGCTTCGACTGGGTTGCCCGGAAAACTATGGTCGTATTGCTGGGCGTGGATGTCATGAAACGCGTTTACAAGCGACTCTATCCCGTCGCGCGCGACATCTGCAGGGTCGAACGGCGCGCGCAATTCGTACCCCTGACCGACATAACGCGCGTCCACTGAATAGCGCATGTCGAGATCGGACGGGTCGTAGCCAAGAGCGGTGAATTCCGTCGCCGCCTGATCGCGTAATCCATCGACTCGTTCCTGAAGCGATTGTTTGGTCAAGGTATCGGTCCGGATCGCGCCGTCCGCGCGGACATAGTCGATCCGCACATCCGCGACCGCGAGCCCGTAAGCGGAAAAGATGCCCGGATGCGGCGGCAGCAGGATTTCATCCATGCCGATTTCACCCGCTAAAGCGCCCGCCACCAGGGGACCCGCACCGCCGCACGGCAATAGGGAAAAATCGCGCGGATCATGACCGCGATTGACGCTGACCCGGCGCAACGCCTGAGCCATGTTGGCGATGACGATGCGGTACACGCGTTCCGCCAACGCGACCGGGGTTAAATTCAGGCTGGCGCAAAGCGCCGCCGCCGCACTCTCCGACAAATCCGGACGCAATGTGATGTCGCCTGGCAGCGCCTTGGCGGGATCGAGCAAACCCAGCAGCAACATCGCGTCGGTCATGGTGAACAGTTCGCCGCCGCGATCATAACAGGCTGGACCCGGCGCGGCGCCGGCGCTTTGCGGGCCGACCTTCAACATGCCGCCCGCGTCGAGATGGGCGATGGAGCCGCCACCCGCGCCGATGGTGACGATGTCGGTCATAATGACGTTCAATGGCAAGCCATCGACGCTGAATTCCGCCGTACCCTTCACGGTCGTCTCCGGCATGCCGTTGGTGATCAGGCAGACGTCGCAACTGGTGCCGCCGACATCGACGGAAATCACGTTCGGCGTATTCGTGGCCGTCGCGATATCCGCCGCCGCCGTCACCGCCGCCGCCGGGCCGGACACGAACATATTGGCGATGCGCCGCCGGGCGGCCTGCAACGGCACCGCGCCGCCGTTAGACTGCATGATCAACGGTGTGCCGGTGAAGCCCAACGCGCCGACCCTCTCGCCATAGCGAGTCAAATATTGATCCACGGCGGGGCCGATATAGGCGTCGATCACCGTCGTGCTGGTGCGTTCGTATTCGCGATGTTCAGGTGATACGTCCGACGATAGCGACACGCGAATGTTGGGTCGCCGGGTTGCGATTATGTCCCCAATGCGTTGTTCGTGGGTGGGGTTGGCGTAAGCGTGCAGCAGACAGACCGCGATGGACTCCGCGCCGAATTCATCGGCGATTTCATCGACCAACCGCACGATATCGTCTTCGGACATGGGCGCAATGATATTGCCCTTGGCGTCCACCCGTTCGTTGATTTCGAACACCGCATCGCGGCCAATCAACGGCGCCGGTTTTTGGTAAAACATATCGTAGACCGAGGATTTGTCCTGACGTTGAATGAACAAAACGTCGCGAAATCCTAGCGTGGTGATAAGGGCTGTGCGCGCACCGCGCCGCTGGATCAAGGCGTTCGCGGCAATCGTGGAGCCATGCAGCAATTCGTCCACATCCGCCGCGCCCTGGCCAGACATGTCGAGGATTTCGCCCATTCCCGATACTGCGGCGATGCTGGGGTCGGTTGGTGTGGATGGAATTTTGTGAACGGTCAGGCCACCCTGTTCGTCCACCATGACCAAATCCGTAAAGGTTCCGCCGACCTCAATGCCTACGATCACTGTTAGGGCCTTTCTCAATTTTCCAAGACGGCGAGTTTGAGGGTTGCATCGGGGTTTTACAATGCGGATTTGGTCCAGTTTTGGTTCGGGCGCTCTTGTCAGGCCGATGCGATCTCTCATACGCTTTGCGTAAGCATAAAATAAGGAGGCGTTACCCATGACTGCTCGCCGCACTTCGAAATCCGCCGAAATCCGGGCCCAGTTGGATCATCCTGTTATTGACGCCGACGGCCATTGGCTTGAACCGGTTCCCGTCTTCCTTGATTTTCTGGACAGCAGCGCCGGTCCGGCGATGGTTGACCGGTTCCGGGAAAACAAGAAACGCGAAGACATCTGGTACGGCCTGACCGCTGAAGAGCGCATGGCGCGCCGCCTGCGACGTCCGACCTGGTGGGGCGAGCCAGCCAACACCTTGGACCGCGCCACGGCCATGGCGCCAGGGCTGATGTATGACCGGTTGGATGAATTCGGCGTCGATTTCGCGGTGGTGTACACCACGTTGGGGTTGGTGCAAGGCTCGCTCCCCGACGACGAGTTGCGCCAAGCGGTGTGCCGCGCATTGAACACCATGAACGCCGAATTGTTCGCGCCCTACGCCGACCGCCTGACGCCGGTCGCCGCAATTCCGATGTTCACACCCGGCGAGGCCATCGCCGAACTGAACCATGCGGTAGGCGAATTGGGCATGAAGGCGATCATGATCGCTAATCACGTCCGTCGGCCCCTAAGTTCGGATACGGATACGGATACGGATACGGATGGGGAGACGGGGGGATATTATCCTTCCGGCGGCTATTACGTGGACCCTCTCGCGCTTGAAAGCCCGTATGATTATGACCCGTTCTGGCAAGCCTGCGTCGACGCCAAGGTCGCGGTTACGTCGCATTCCAGCAGCATGGGTTGGGAAGGCCGGGCGTCGGTCAACAACTTCACCTTCAACCATGTTGGCCATTTCGCCGGGGCCAGCCACGTCTTCGCCAAAGCGCTTGTCCTTGGTGGCGTTCTGCAACGGTTTCCGAAATTGCGGTTCGGTATGTTGGAAGGCGGGGTTGCGTGGGCCTGCAATTTGCTGGCGGACATGATCGGGCATTGGGAAAAACGCAACGAACGCGCGATGCTGGCCAATTTGAGCCCCGACAATTTGGATACACGGGAATTGGCGAACTTGCTGAAACGGTATGGCGGCGCGGCGTATACCGGAAAAATAGACGAAATCGTCGCCGGTCCCAGCACATTGAAACCGTTTTATTCGTCCGGCGTCCTGACCGCGCGGGATCGCGACACGGGCCAACCTATCGACGACTTTCTGGCCTCGGGCGTTCGCTCGGCGTCGGATTTACGCCAACTCTTCGCCGAGCGCCTGTTCTTCGGATGTGAAGCGGACGACCCCACCGCCGCGTGGGCGTATCGCGGCAAAAACCGCCTGAACCCGATGTTCAGTTCCGATATCGGCCATTTCGACGTTATCGACATGAGCGGGGTTCTGGAAGAGGCGTATGAATTGGTCGACGACGGTGAATTATCCGAGGACGATTTCAAATCTTTCACCTTCAGCAATGCGGCGCGACTGCACGCCGCACTGAACCCTGATTTTTTCAACGGCGCCGTGGTGGAATCGGCGGTTTCAGAGGTCCTCGCCGAAAATTAGCCGGTCGCGGTCGTCACCTTGCGCAGAACATGGCGGCGATTGGAGGTGAAGGGACGCACTTCGTCCGGCCAGCGTCCGGCTTCCACGGCGTCGGCCCAGGCGTCGCTTACCAGCACGTCGGGACTTTCGATTTCATAGATCGCGGTGTGTTTCGGTTCGCCTTCGGCGATCATTTCACGCAATTCACCGCCGAGACTCATAGTCAAAGGCTGGGCCGTGGTGCGGGTGACGGAAAGAACACCTGGCACTTTCATCAAACTCGGCACGTGCTCCTCGTCATAGACCTCGTTGAACAGCGACTCCTTGCTGGGTTCGACATCCATGCTGACGATGAAAAGATACTTGGCGCGGATTGACATTCGCGTCTCCTCCCGGTGTGGTGATTCTGAAAACCATTCTATCTAAAGGAGCCGAATGTATCGAGCCAGTCTATCAGCTCCACGAATAAAATAGTTAGGCCGTACCGGATGCCCGGTACGGCCTAACTAAACCAATGGGAATGGACTTGGGTCAATGCGAAATATCAGGGCGAAATATCAGGGCGAAATATCAGGCTCGTCCAGAGTGGGCGGGGCGGGATCGCGTAAAGATGCGGGAAACCATGGACATCAGCACCATGGCGAAGACGACGATAAACAACGTCGTTTGACTGAATATCATCGACACGATCTTGGCCAGGCCCGAAGCGTCCATAGACTCTAGCTCGACCGCAGCCTTGGTTACGCCGCCATATTCGCGGGAGACAATAATCGTTTCCTGCAACTGCTTCTTGTCGATTTTTGTTTCAGACCCGTTCAGGGAAATTGCTTGTTTAATATCCATGTAGGCGCTGTTGTCATCGCCGTCGCCATTGAATTTCAGGATACCCTTAAGTTCCGATGACATGGCCTTCAGGTATATATCAACGTCCGTCGGCAGGATCGCAATGTTACTGGTGTCGAGGTGCGGCGCCGGTGCGGCCACCTCAACGTTTGTGAACAGCAATTTTTGGTTCGAGTTTGCGCGGAACGCAATTTGCATTTCCCGGTCGATGTCGGACGAGTCGAGACTTTCGGACAGGAACAGGCGATTGGTGAACCGAACTGTATTAAGTTTTTCGGATTCCAGAGTGACGTTGTACGTGGCGCCGTTTTTGGCCAAAATTGACATGTCGGTCGCGCTTTTGCGCGGCGATTCGTGCAGCCATGTTTTTTGCTGACCGGCTGTCCCGGCAACCGGATCGCCCAAAATGCCAATGGTCGCGGCGTTCGCCAGAGACGCCACCTGCCACAGCACGACAATGGCGGCGGCGGGCAAAGCAAAACGTGCGTTCAATTTCGACATCCTCAATCTCCCTTTTAATATCCCTGCCACTAAAACCCATGGCGGGACAAATTTATTCACCCAAATGAGTGATAAGTTGTAAGGAAATTGAAATCCGGCGCGAATCGCGTGAACGCTGGGCAGGGGTTCGAACAGGGCGGCTGAGCGACCGGTTAGAGGGAGCTGCTGACCGTGTTAAAAATATTGGTCAGGCTTCCGCTCATCAAAGCGAGGGCGCCGACGATCACGATCGAAATTCCGGCGGCGATCATCGCGTATTCGATTGCGGTAGCGCCCGATGCGTTTCGCCATAACCACCCGGTGAAGGCCTTTTTCTTCATTGTCCACCATCCCAAGCAATTTGAATTATCCAGGTTCTGCCCAGAATCATCAAACTAGACGATTCTGGGCGATTCCGGAACATTTACTTATCCTGGAGTTCCGACGGGTCAAGAGCCCCGCAAAATGAGGCGGTTTAAAGCCGATACACCCGGGTCGCCGTGTCGTGGAACAATTTGGCCTTTTCCGCGTTGGAGAAGCCCGCTGAAAACCGTTTGAACGAATTCCACAGCACGTTGTAGCTGCACGTGATTTTATCGACGGGAAAGTTTGATTCGAACAGACAGCGATCCGGCCCAAACTGCGCCAGGGTGTGTTCGTAGAAAGGCCGCGTCGCTTCGCAAAGTTCTTCGCTGGTCGGGGGGCGTTCATTTTCGTGCCAAGCGAACCCATTCACGTCCATGTTGATGCCGCCAAGCTTGGCGACGACGTTTGGGCACGCCGCCAAATCGGTGACTGACGCCGTCCACTCCTTGAACACCGCGTCGCGTTTGTTCGCGTAGGGCCCCACGCCGATGGGACCGCCGAAATGGTTGAAAATGATTGTGGTGTCCGGAAACGCGCGCGCCAGATCGACCAAATCCGGAATTTGCGGGTGATAACACCACCCTTCGAAACTCAACCCACGCGGCACCAATTGCGCGAAGCCCTTACGGAAGGTCTCGTCGAGCAGCAAATGCGGCGTGGGATTGGTGCGGGCGTTGGCCACTTCGTCGCTGGCGTCCCATGTGACGCCGTGGCGAATGCCCTTGAAGCGCCCGCCGCCCGCAGCGATCTGGGCGTCAAGCACTTCGCTTATGTCCGCGCCGACGGTCAAATCGGCGGTGCCGATAATGCCGGCGGCGACACGGCAGGGTCCGTACAGGCCGGATGCGCTCATTGCCGCGATCCCGTTCACGAATTCGGTCTCGCCCACCACGCGCATTGGTACGGGGCCGTCCGCCTTGTACATGGCGCCGCATTCGATGAACACGGTGGACACGATGTTGTGGCCGCTGTTGATGTCCTTAAGAATTTCGTCCATCAAATATCGCGGTTCGACCCGCTCGGTCCGGAACTCCCACAAATGGTGATGCGGATCGCAAATCGGTAAATCCGGCTCCAGCGGTTCTTCCTGAACCTGATCCAGCCATGCGTCGTTCGTCGCCATGTTCCAACCTTTCCTGATTGTCGGTAACGCGGCCGACCCAATCGATCCCGCCGCGAGGTGTTGAAAATCCAAACTCGTATTTTTGAAACAATTTCCCCGTAATGAAACATTATAGCGCCACCTCAGGGCGGTTTGAAAAGAAGATAATGCGGGAATGTCCGGACTGATATACAGGCTCCGGTCCGGGGTCGCAGCTTGCCATCGCCAACCCCGGCGCGCTATTGAAGGGGGTGGAAACAGGGGGAGGACATCATGGACTGGATGGACGTCA
Organism: Rhodospirillaceae bacterium; assembly: GCA_018660965.1. Classification (GTDB taxonomy): domain Bacteria; phylum Pseudomonadota; class Alphaproteobacteria; order UBA8366; genus JABJJH01. The sequence goes on from JABJJH010000406.1 coordinate 6,888, forward strand.
ACGGCGCAAGTCTGCGGTACGAGTTGAGTGGAGACGGCGCGGAAACCGTGCTGCTGGTGCATGAACTGGGCGGCGCGCTGGATAGTTGGGAACCGGCGATGCCCGCTTTGCGGAAAGATTTCCGCGTGCTGCGGTACGATCAGCGCGGCTTCGGTCAATCGGAAAAAACGCGCGGGACATTGAGCATCGACACCATGACCGGCGACATGATCGGACTTCTGGACGCCTTGGGGCTCGATGCGCCGTGTCATGTCGTGGGCATCGCGCTGGGCGCCGGAATCGCTATTCGGTTCGCCGCGCATTATCCGGACCGGGTCAAAAGCCTGTTCGCCGCTAGCCCCGCCACGGGCGTGAAGGAAGAACGCCGCCAGGCGTTGCTGACCCGGGCGGCGGCGGTGGAGGAAAGCGGCATGCGGCCCATTGCGGAGGCAAGCCTGAAGGCGTCCTATCCGGACATTCTGCGGGAACGGGGCGGTCAGGCGCGGTTTGACGCCTTTCGCCGGCAATGGCTGACCAATGACCCATTCGGCTTCGCCGCCATCAACCGGATGTTGGGCGACATGGACATGGCGGGCGACTACGCCAAGGTCGCGTGCCCGGCGCTGGTGATTGCGGGAGAACATGACGGTCTACGCCCGCCGGAAGCCATCGAAGCGATGGCCGACGCGATGCCGAATGCGAAGTACATACTGGCGGACACGGGACATTTCATGCACGTCCAGACGCCCGAGATGTTTCTGGAACTCGCGACGCCTTTCATGAAGGGCGCATAGTCAAATCAATCATCACGACTTAGCTGAAAACCAAAGGGAGAAAACTCATGGCGCTTATCGAAAACGACGTCATCATCACCACCAAATACGGCAAGCAGCCCGCGTTCGTGGCCTGCCCGGACGAAGCAGGCAGTTTTCCCGCGATCATCCTGTACATGGATGCGCCCGGGTTCCGTCCGGAGTTATGCAACATGGCCCGCCGTATCGCGAAGAACGGTTATTTCTGCGTGTTGCCCGACATGTATTACCGGCTGGGCACGATTCGTTTCGACATTCCGCGCCGAACCGACGAAATGTCCGTTCTCATTAAGGGCGCGATGAATTCCCTGACCACTGAATTGGTGGCGGACGACACGGCGGGAATTCTGGCCTTCATCGATTCGCAGGACAAGGCGAACACCGGCCCCGTCGGGTGCGTCGGCCATTGCATGAGCGGACAACACATTACCGTTTCCGCCGCGCTCTTCCCGACCCGGTTCGCCGCATCGGCGTCCCTGTACGGCGTCGGCATCGTCACCGACGATGCCAACTCGCCACATAAGATGGTCGATAAAATTCAGGGTGAATTGTTTTATTCCTTCGCCGAAACCGACGGGTCCGTAGAGGATCACGAGATTACCGACTTGAAGGCGGCGCTGGACAAGGCGGGCGCGAATTACAAAATGGAGCGGCCAGCGGGCACCCTGCACGGATATATGTTCGCCGAACGCCCGTCCTATAATCCCGTCGAAGCGGAAGTGGCGTGGGACAAACTGTTCGCGCTGTGGGAACGAAATCTGAAATAGGCAACCAAACGAGGACGCCATGCCAACCAAAAACCGGCAAATCCTTCTCGCGCGGAGGCCGACCGGCGAGCCTGTCGCAGGAGACTTCGACCTGGTCACGACGGCCATTCCCGACCCCGCTGACGGGGAAATTAGCGTTCGCACGATCTATCTGTCGCTCGATCCCTACATGCGCGGGCGGATGAACGCGGAACGATCCTACGCCGACCCGGTTGAGGTTGGCGCGGTGATGGAAGGCGGTACGGTTGGCGTGGTTGAAGCCTCTCGTCATCCGGGGTTTGCCGACGGCGACATCGTCGTCGGCCGCACCGGTTGGCAGGACTATGCGTTGTCCAATGGCGATGGCGTGCGCAAGGTTGCGCCGCCCGACCCCGGCGACCCGCCGATTTCCACCGCGCTAGGGGTGCTTGGGATGCCGGGGCTGACCGCCTATACCGGGTTGTTGAACATTGGAAAGCCGCAGGCGGGGGAAACCCTGGTCGTGGCGGCGGCGTCCGGGGCCGTCGGCAGCGTCGTCGGGCAAATTGGCAAGATCAAGGGATGCCGCGTCGTCGGCGTCGCGGGCGGGCCGGACAAATGCCGTTACGTCGTGGATGAACTCGGCTTCGACGCCTGCATCGATCACCGCGCGGCGGATTTTGAAGACCAGCTCGCCGCCGCCTGCCCGGACCGGATCGACATCTACTTTGAAAACGTCGCGGGGCGGGTGCTGGAAGCCGTCATCCCGCTGTTCAATTTCTTCGCCCGGATGCCGGTGTGCGGATTGATTGCGCAATACAACATGACGGATTTGCCGGACGGACCGAACAAACTGCCTATGTTGATGCGCGCGGTGTTGACCAACCGCTTGACCATGCGCGGCTTCATCGTGCGGGAATTTTGGGCCCAGCAGGATGAATTCCTGCGCGAGGCGAGCCAATGGATCAAGGACGGCAAGCTGAAATACAAGGAATACCGTGTTGCGGGACTGGAACGCGCACCGGAAACCCTGATCGGTCTGCTGAAGGGCGAAAATTTCGGCAAGGTCGTTGTGGAAGTCTCGCCCGACCCGACCCGATAGGAGCGCCGCAGCTTGATAATTTAAAATGTTCATTCAGCCCCCCTTTTTCAGTTAGCTTCAATAAGCATTGGTTAACATTGCAACTCGACATATAATTAGGCTTATATGCCACACAAGTGTATATAAGCCTATGTACGGGCGATTTCAAGAGGCGCAAAACATTTAACCCGCTTTTGGCGTCAGGCTGAACCGAATCAATACGTCCATCGCCCCCGCGTAATTTGACATCCATTCGTGAATTTTCCTGCGGTTTCCCGTGGCGAGGAATTAACTTGACAAAATAGGAATAAAAACGTATTATAATCCATATTGTCCATTTCGACGAAATATCGCACCGGAACTTCCCGGTTCAATTCCACCCGCTTCCGCGCATAGGAGACAGAAGTGACGACCAACCCCTTCAGACTCAAGAAAACCATCGGCGATTCCTACACCATGGATTTGGACGACTCGCTCAATACCAAAAAAGCGCTGGCCGATCTGGGCCACCTGAAAATTCCCGATTACGGCCTCACTCCCTACCCCGACCGGGCCATGGTCGATGGCGTCAAATCGTTTCAAAAGGACCACGGCCTGAAAATTGACGGCGTCATGAAGAAGGACGGCCCGACGATCAACCGCCTCAACCGGGCTTTGTCGGCGGAACAATTAAAGGCCGCCAACAACAACGCGGGTGGGCCATCGCAAGGTGGAAAACCCGTGCAGGTCGCGGGCGGTCCACTCACGCCGTTCTTGCCGCTCGCGGCGCAGACGGCTGCGAGAGGTCTTTCCGCCGCGATAGGCGCTTATAAAGCGGCCACGACCGCCCAAAAGATCCTGGAGCAACAAAATAAACGTAAAATCAACAAATCAGCGCCGAAAGCGGCGAACGACCCCTACGCCCGATCCGAAATACCCGAACCGCCCCGGCAAATCCCCAGCCTGACACCGCCGAACATGGACGAACTATCCAAAGGTGGAAAGACCGAATATCCCGGCACGCCGGTGGACAGACCCCAACTGGACGGGACGCCGATAAACGAACAACTGAAAAACAAACCATACATTTTCGCGCCCCTGAAAGAGGAAATGCGGAAACTCCTCGGTGGGGTTATGGAAAACCGCCGGGGCGACAAGTTCACCCAAAGAGGCCATGACCTTATCGTCGGGGTGATGTGGAACAAAGTCATGGAAGCCTACGATGATGCGGTCAGAAACCGGGTCGAACATTTCCGTGGCGGATTGACGGCAAAAGATGGTGAGTACAAAATAGAAGAGCACGTAAAAAAGGAAAACGCAGGTATGAAGGATTCGTCTTTCGCTGATCTGTCGTTCTCTGACGAAGACAATCAATCAGTACTCCGGGTAAACACAGGTAGGACGTTGAAGGATGGCAAAACGCCAATCGCGGATGAACGGCGGCAATTGTTGAAACTTCGGCATAACGGGGAACTGGAGAATGTGGCCGGGACCATCCCGAAACTTAGGCGTGGAATGGATGAAGCAGAATACATCGAACGCGTGACGCCGCTCTTGAAAGACCTCGTCGAGAGATGGATTGGCCCACCCCTTCCCTGACGTCGCCGAAACCAATATCGGGGCGCTGAAACCGCGTCCCGATGCTTCCAGCTTGTCAGGCGCCAAATGTATATTAAACTCACGCAACGGAACCACTTACAATAGGTGTACAGTGTCTGGATGCAGGGATATCCTTTTCACCAAGGTAGACGAGGCCGCGCTGTCGGATGTCATTCGCGAGAAATACCCCAACGTCAAATTCTTTGAAAACCGGGATTGGTATGCAGACTCGATACCCCCGGTCCTTGCATCAATCGACGTAGCCCTCACCCGCGAAGTTTATATCACGATCCCCGGTGAAAACTGGCGTCCCCAACTCGAGAAGAAAGAACGGCGCGAAAGCTATCGAATTGCCAACTTTCCGGCGCCCTATGGATTAATACGCCGTTCCGGTGGGCGCCTAACCGAGGACGGCGAACCACGAAGCGTAGGCCTCGGCGCCGTTCATATTTTTCACAACCCGCCAGCGACCAAGGCGCAGATGTCGTTTCAACGGGCAATCTGGCGCCGCTTCGATAAAATAGCGACATGGCGGCTAGAGCCCTTCGATCAGGTAACGCTACGATCCCTAGGCTGGGAAAAAACGGACAAAATGCTGTGGGCGGGAAACGACGCTGTCCGTTGGGCCAACGAAAACAAGCTACGGTCGTTTCCAGCAAACGGTGGTTTCCGCTACAGACCTATCCGGTGATAGCGGTCGCCCCTGCAAACCGGGGCATTTTACACGGGAGAGGTGTGTCATGTCAGTCTACAGGGATATCCTTTTCACCAAGGTGGACGAAGCCGCACTGTCGGCTGCGATTTGAAAAAAAAACCGCCCCCTTGCGGCTGGACACTTCCCACTTTTTAACCAGGCATAAATTCAACGGACGCGCCACCGTGCGGAATCACCTTGCAATTTTCGGCGTTTTATTGTATATAAAAGGTATGGAGAAACAGCAGTAGGAGGTTATGATTCTTGCTCTGAAATCCACGAAGAGGAGGCTACAAAAATGACGCCACCTGATAGTACAAGCGACATAAGTACGTATTAAAAAAACTAGGCTCGGTCAGGGATCGAGCGACGTCGATAGAGGCGTCTAAAAAGCCCCGTATTCTTGCGGGGCTTTTGTTGATTCGGGCCCTGATTTCCGGGCGTGTGGCTTCCGCTTAAAACGTAACCGCTTCGACCTTGTTGCCGTCTGGATCTTGGATGAAGGCGGCGTAATAGGTTTCGGTGTATTCAGGCCGGGGACCGGGCGCGCCGACGCCAGTTCCGCCCGCGTCCAGGGCGGCTTGGTGAAAGGCGTCGATCTGGGCGCGTTCACGCGCGCGCAGGCACACATGAACGCCGCCGTTATCGCCGCTCTGGACGAAATCGGCGCGGTGATTAATCCAGAATTCGGGATATTTCTTACCCCATCCGACCGTCCCTTCGCGCGTCACCAGCCGGTCGAGCCCAATGGCGCCCAGCACCGCATCGTAAAAGGCGGCGCTGGCGGCGAGGTCGCGCACGCCGATGGAGATATGATCGATCATGGAAACCTCCCGTATTGGTGGGTTCTAGAAATATCCCATCCCGGCGACGCCCGTGGTCAAATCCATGCGCTCCACCAGCGTCTTGCCGACCATGTTGCGCAGCAATTCGGTGGTGCCGCCGCCCAGCGAGCCATAGCGCACGCCCGCATAATTCCGCGCCACCGCGAAGTCGTTGATGAAGCCATAGCCACCGTGAATTTGTACACCCTCGCTGCACACCTTGATCGACATTTCATTGACGAAGGTCTTCGCCATCGCCGCCAGGGTTGGATCGGGGAACGGGTCGGCGCTGGCCGCCGCGCGGTACAACAGCCCGCGGCCCGCTTCGATCTGAATGTACATGTCGGACACTTTCCAGCGCAGGCCCTGGAAATCGCCGATGGGATGGCCGTGCGCGTTGCGTTCGCGCATGTAGCGCACCGATGCTTCCAGCGAGGCTTCGGCCATGCCCAGGCAAATCGACGGGTTGAGACAACGCTGTGTGTTGAACGCGCTCATCAGCTTGCGGATCGCGCCTTCCTTGAGCACGAGATTTTCCAGCGGCACCTCGACATTATCGAACCGCAGATCGGCGAGTTTCTCGCCGCCGATGGTGTGATAACATGCGTCCGCCGACAATCCGGGCGTGTCCTTTTCGACCAGTACGCAGCCGATGCCCTTGCTGCCGTCAACGCCGTTCACGCGCGTGAAGATGATGAACAAATCGGCTTCTTCGGCGCGGCTGATCAGCGTCTTGGCCCCGTTCAGGATGACCTTGCCGCCTTTGACTTCGGCGTTGGTGCGCATACGGCCCAGATCGGACCCGACATCGGGTTCGGTCATGCAGATCGCCAGGATCGCCTTGCCGTCGGCGATGGCGGGCAGCCATTTGTCCTTGAGTGGCTTTGGCGCGAAGGTGGCGATGATCCGCGTTTGCGTGCCGACCTCGCCCAGCACCGCCATGGAGGTGACGTAACAACCCTTGGCGATTTCCTCCAACACCAACATGGTGTCGAAGACATTCGCGCCCATGCCGCCGTATTCTTCCGGCACGGTCATGCCGAGAATGCCGATCTCCGCCAATGACTTCATGTTGTCATGGGGAAAGGTGCCGTCGAGCCAGCGCGTGGCGTTGGGTTCGATCACGTCCTTGCGGACCCGGCTGACGGTGTCCAGCATTTGTCTTTGTTCGTCGGTCAACTCAAAATTAAACACGGCGTCTACTCCTAAATTTTATAAATCCGATACGGCGTCCACGAGCCCTTCGATCGTCGAAAACACGCGTGCGCCTGCGGCCTCCAGGGCCTGGCGTTTCGATGCGGCGGACCCGAGCGTCCCATACACCAACGCGCCCGCGTGCCCCATGGTGACCCCTTCCGGGGCGCTGCTGCCCGCGATCACCGCAAATACGGGCTTGGTGAAATTTTCCGCCGTGATCGCGGCGGCCAGACTTTCTTCTTCATCGCCGCCGATCTCACCGACAATCACCAGCGCGCGCGTTTCGTCATCCTGTTTGTAGAACGGCACGAGATCGGCGAAGCGCGTTCCCTTGACCGGATCGCCGCCGACGCCAACCCACACCGATTGTCCAATGCCGCGTCCCGCCAACCGGTAACCGGCCTCATAGGACAAAGTGCCGCTTTTCGACATCATGCCAATGGACCCCGGCAGCAACGCGACGTTGGGCAGGAAGCCCAGTTTCAGCCCAATCGACGGGATCGCCATGCCCGGCGTCGATGCGCCGACCCAGAACGTCCCCAGATCGCGCGTGACCCGGTACGCTCGCAAGGCGTCATGCACGGGAATGCCTTCAGCGACGCAAACTACGGTCGATATGCCCGCTTGCGCGGCTTCGATGATGGCGTCGGCGGCCAAATCGGGGCGCACCAGAACGACGGTCGCGACCGCGCCGGTCGCCGCCACGGCGTCCGCGCAGGTTTTGAACACCGGCATGTCGTCCACCATTTCGGTGGAGGACTTTGGCGACACGCCGCCGACAACATTGGTCCCATAAGCGCGCATCAACCGGGCGTGACGTTGGCCCTGGCGTCCGGTGATGCCCTGGACGATGACGGGCGCGCCCTTTTCGATGCGTGGGTTCAAAGCGTGGGGGTTCAGCATGACGCCGCCCCCCGTTTCAAATGACGTGCCGCCAGCGCGATGGCCTTGGCGAGATCGGGTTCCAGGGTGATCGGTTCGCCCGACTCCTCGATGATCTTGCGGGCGTCGTCCAGGCCGTTGCCGACCAGCCGGGCGACAACGGGAACCGTGAGCCGGGGCGTTTCCCGGAACGCCTGCAATAGAAGTTCGGTGAATTCGCCCAGATGCGTGACGCCGGCGAAGATGTTGACCAGTACGACGCCCACATTCGGTCCGTCCGCCATCCAGTTCATCACCCGAATGATGCGCGAGGGATCGCCGCCCAAGCCGCCGGACCGCAGATCGAGAAAGTTAAACGGTTTCAGGCCGGCGCCGATCAACTCGTCGACCAGCATCATTGATAGGCCTGCGCCCGTGGTTAGCAGACCGATTTCGCCGTGCGGGTCTATTTCCACGTAATCGAATCCGTAGTCCCGCTTGGCTTGGGTTTCCCAGTAAACAGGATCCCGCGCATCGATAAATTTCGAAACCTCGGGTTGCCGGTACAATGCATTTTCGTCGATCACCATCTTGGCGTCGCCCGCCACCCAACCGCCATCGTTCTGTATGAATAACGGGTTAATCTCCAGCATCATCGCTTCGTGCTTCAGGAAAGCGGGAACGAGGCGCGCGGCGGCGTCGCCAATCGCGGCGCGCATTGCTTCGGATTGATCCGCCGCCAGTTCTGTCGCGGCGGCGATCATCGCGGCTTCGTCCGGGGCGGTAACGGTGGACCGCAGCGCGTCCCCGCCGTCTTCGATATCGACCCCGCCTTCCGCCGCGAACAAGACACGCACGCCGCCGGCGCCGGGGTCCAGGATAAATCCCAGATAGCTTTCGCGCGCATCGTTGATTTGGGTTTCGACGCGCACCGAATGCACGGGCCGCCCTTTAATCTCGGACGCCAATATCCGCGCGGTCGCCGACTCCACCGCTTCGGGC
>JABJJH010000365.1 GCA_018660965.1 Rhodospirillaceae bacterium
CGGCAGGCACCCGACCGAGTTGTGGCCGCTCATGATCGTGGACACCGCCCCGCAGCCCACGGCGATTTCCTCCAGCGCCGCGCCATAGGCGAGGTGCCCGGCCCCCGCGCCGCCCCATTGTTCGGGGACCAGCATGCCCAGGAACCCGAGTTTGCCCATGTCCGCCAGCGCGTCGCGGGGAAACGTTGCATTGCGTTCCCAATCGGCGGCGTGCGGCGCCAATTGATCGCGGGCGAAATTGCGCGCCGCATCCTGTATCATGGTTTGTTCGTCGTTCAATTGCATGGCCGCGCCGTCAGTCCCTTGTTTTGTTAACGCCTCTGTCGCCGTCCAGATCCGCAGGCTTGAACAGCCACAGCGCGATGGGTCCGACGCTCATGATGATCGCGATATGCAGAAACGCCAAGCCCCAAGCGAACGAACTGGCGCCGCCCGCCATGTCGAGGATCATCCCCACCGCCAGGGGGCCGACGAAACCACCGGCGTAGCCCAGGGTCGAATGCACCGCCATGGTGGCCCCGCGCTGACCGGGCAGGGCGCTGCCCACCGCGCCCGCCGTCAGGGACGATGAATCGGCCCAGATCAAGGTCGCGTAAACCAACACCAGAACGGCGGCGATGGTGTAGGAAATGGCGCTGGCGAACCCGATCACCGCCGCCACCGCCATGGACAGGACCATGACCAAAAAGATGTAACGCCGCCGGCCGAACCGGCGGGCGAGTTCGTTGCCCGAAACGCTGGCCCAAACGCCCAGCAACCCCATCACCGTCGCCACGGCGGTAGGCGTCAACCATTGCGAGACCCAGCCTTCGCCCGCGCCCCCCTGATTCCCGACTCCCTGGTTCGCCGCGACAAAGGTCAAAAAGACGACGACCCAGGCGCGCAGCGCGTTCATTTCCCAGGTATGGACGCAATACCCCAGCGAATAAGCCAGCGCCGAACGATTGCGCAGCACCGGGCGGAAATCCAGCAACGCGGTTTTCGGCGCCCCGGCGGCGACGGGGGCTGGAACCGGCGCGCGCGCGGGCAGGAACAACGCCATCAAGACGAACGCCAATCCGGCCCCCAACCCGCCCAGCGCGACGCCCCAGCGCCAGCCGAACCATTCCGCCACCGTGCCCGCGATGAGGAAGGACGCCGCCCCGCTGATCCCGACGCTGGCCGCGTGCGCCGCCACGGCGCGGGACTGGCCGGGGCCTTCGATGAAGTCGCTCAACGCTTTCAGCCCCGGCATGTAGGTGCCGGCCCAGCCGATCCCCCACAGGGTCCGGAACGCGACCGCCCACCAGAACCCGTCCGCCAACAGCGCATAGCCCAGCGCGGAAAACGTCGTCATGCCCACGCCGAACAGGTAAATGCGTTTCGGGTCGACCCGGTCGGTCAACGACACCAGCACCGGCACCGACAGGGTGTAGCCCGCATAGAACATGCCCACGACCCAGCCCGCTTCGGTGTTGGTCATCGACCATTCGTCGATGAAGGACGGCAACAGCGCGGGAATCGAATACGCGCCAATCTGGGCCAGGGTCTGCGCCAGACAGACAAGCGCGATGATACGAACGGGAGACACGGGCGGCGACGACCTTTGGCGGGTTCAGCGAGTGATTGATATAGCGAGGGTCACCCGGCCATCCGAACATCAATGGCGAGGTCGGTCAATCCAGTTCCCGATCAGGTGTCGAGCGTGGCGCTGACCTTTTCAAGCAACTCGGTTCGCAAGTATGGCTTCGAGAGCAAAATCGCGTCGGCGTCTATTTGGCCTTGGTGAAAGACGGTGTTGTCGGCATAGCCTGTTGCGTACAGAACTTTGATGCCTGGTTGAAGCCGTTTGGCTTCTGCCGCGATTTCCACGCCGTTCATGCCGCCCGGCAAAACAATATCCGTGAACAAGAGATCGAACGCCGCGCCTTCCGTCATGCAACTTATCGCCGCCGCGCCGGTTTCCGCCTCAACGACATCATAACCCTGGTCCCTTAAAATGCTTACCGGAACCTGGCGTACATTCGGGTCATCCTCGATGACCAGAATACGTTCGAATCTGGGTGCGAATTCAGTCGGGTCAGAGGTGATGCCGCGTCTCTCAATAATTTCCAGCGACCGCGGCAAATAGAGGTTGATCGTCGCGCCGTGATCGACCTCGCTGTCTATTGTTATGTGCCCCTCGGATTGCTTCACGAATCCGTAGACCATGCTCAGGCCAAGGCCACTGCCTGCGCCAATGTCCTTGGTCGTGAAGAACGGTTCGAATACTTTCGTTAACACCTCGGGCGTCATGCCGACGCCGGTGTCGCCCACCGAAACCTTCACATAGTCGCCTGGCGTAACTTCCTCGTGGCGCGCAGCGAAGGCCTTGTCGAGCGTGACATTGGCGGTGCTGATGTTCAAAGAGCCGCCCTTGGGCATGGCGTCCCGTGCGTTGATCGCCAAATTCACCAGCGCGTTTTCGAACTGATGTGGGTCTATCGACGCGGGCCAGAGGTCTGTTGCGGGTTCGATTTTTAACTCAATCGTTTCTCCAAGCGTGCGTCCAAGCATTTCCTCGAGGCCGTCGATCAAGCTAGATACGTTCGCCGAAACGGGTGACAACGCTTGTTGCCGGGAAAACGCCAACAGACGTTGCGTCAGCGAGGACGCTCTTTTTACGGCGAGTTTGATCGCCTCCACCTTTGTTTGCGCCGCGTCATCCCCGCTAATCTCGAATTCCAACATTTCGGCGTTACCGAGCATGACAAAGAGAAGATTGTTGAAGTCATGCGCCACGCCGCCTGTTAGTTGACCCACGGCTTCCATTCGCTGGGCTTGTCGGAGTTGATCTTCGATGCCCTTGCGTTCCGAGATATCGGTCGCGAGCATGATTATGCCGCCATCTGGTAATCGTTGCTCGGACACTTGAAACCATTTTCCATCCAGTCGATTCACAACGAACGGGTCGCCTGGGTTTTGGTGTTTTTCGATGCGATTCCGTACCCACTGTTCCTCTTGTCCCCTGGCTTCCGGAATTTGGTTTCGCTCCACACTGACTCTTAGATTCTCTTCAAATGTACGCCCCAGGACAGATTCTTCGGGCAACAAGCTAAGCGAATCCAGATACCCTTTATTACAGATCACCAAGCAGTCGTCCGAATCGTATATCGCCAGTAGTTCCGACATTTCCTCGACGGCGACGGCGAGACGTTGCTGCCGGGCTTCAAGCCGTTTGCGTTCGGAAATGTCGGTCATGATCGTGCCGACGCCGGTAATCGCGCCAATTTGGTCGCGAATGGGAAACTTGGTTACGATGTGGTCAAGATGCGCGCCGTTTTGCAGAACGACGGCGCGCTCCTCTGACGAAGCCTCGCCGCTTTCCAGCACGTGCAATTCATGATTCTTGATCGCCATGTCCGCATCGCTATCGACCATGGACGTCACCGTTTGGCCGATAATGTCGCGGGCGGGGTAGCCATGGGTGTACTCGAAGGCGCGGTTGACGATTTGGAGCACCCGGTCCTGGTCCTTCACCAGGATTGGCGAGGGGCAATTGTCGATAATGGAGCGCAGGAGAGCCTCGCGTTCCGCCAGGGCGCGCTCGGCAGTTTTGAGCTGGGTGACATCGAAGGCCGTCGTTGCTATCGCAATCACGTCGCCAGAAGCGTCGAATATTGGAACCTTGTGGATCACCAGGTTTTGAATTCGGTTGGTGTTGAACCCTCTAACCGCTGTGTAGACCAAACTCTCGCCCGTCTCGATGACCTTTTGATCGGCGCATTCAATTTGTTCCGCATCTTCAGGTGGGTTCGTATCGTGGAGCGTTTTGCCAACTAATTCGCCGGGATTACTTTCCGCCCAATCGCTAAACGTTTTGTTGACCAATAAATAATGGCCGTCCTTGTCCTTGAGTGAAATCGCCGCCGCCGACGCATCGACTAAAGTCATAAACCGTTTTTTCGAGTCCTGGATGGCGATTTCCGCCTGCTTGCGTTCGGTGATATCCGTGGTGCTTCCCCGGTAGCCGGTGAAGACGCTCGCATCGTCGAACACAGGGACGCCGCTGGCGCTTACGTAAATCGTGGCTCCGCCCGGTCCCGGTATTGTGAATTCAAAATTCCGAAAGGCTCGTCTCGCTTCGACATCGGCTTTATGCGCGGCCCATGAAGCCTCGCTGTCTTCCTGCAAGGCGCGGTCCCAGCGGCGCGCGCCAAGCCGCTCCGACACCTTGAGTCCCGTTATGTCTTCGTAGCGCTGCGACACATAGGAATAACGAAGGTCCGCATCCATTTCCCAATACCAGTCGGAGGACACGTCGGCGAAATCCTTGAACCGGCGCTCGCTTTCACGCAGGGATCGATTCATGCGGACCAGCGCATGCTGGCGCCACCAGACCATGCCGATAAGGACGACGCCCATTAAGACGCCCATGGCCGCGATGACGCGATCAATCGTCCAAAAAAGTCTTTTTTCGCCATGCAGTAGGACCGGAATGTCCTTGTCTTCCACAATATCAGCAGACCCCATGACGCCCTTCACAACCGTCGCTTCGGGGCCAATATTTGTTTTCGCCAAGGCCATCGTTGGACCGTTGACGCTTACAGCGAACCAAAGCGCCGGGACCAAAGCCAAGAGGTGGAATATTTTGACCGCCAACGCTGTCATCGGTTTGCTTTCGGTTGCGTGCTGGTTAGTTTGAATTGAATATTATCCAGTATGGTAATATCGTAGATTGCATAAGAACGCGCACTTCACCGTCAGACATTATAGTTAATATATAATAAATATATAGTTAATGATCATTTTTCTCGTTTTAGTATGTTTTTTGAAATGCTAACCCCCGGCCCCCTTTTCGGTAAGCATGGGTATGCTTCGGTTAACATTTTCGGGGTTAACATTTTCGGGGTTAACATTTTCGATGGTCGGCGCGATGGCGCGCCCTGAAATTAAAGGGGGCGAAATTAAGGGGAGCGAAATCAGGGTGGGGCGCAAATCCACCGGTTCCGCGCCAAGATCGCCGGTCATGTGGAAGTTCAATTCCCCGTTCTCCCCCTCTTGCGTCACCATGCTCAACCGGGCCTGCAGCTCCACCGCGCGGACGGCGGCGTGGTATTGGTGGCTCGCCATCGAGCCTTCGTAGATCGCCTCCAGCTTGGATAAAATCGTGTCCTTGCGCAGACAGTTGCGGGCCGCGACATCGGCGCGCAATTCATCGATGCGGGCGCGGATGTCGGGCCGTTCCAGCAAGCGATAAGCCTGCACCGTCGCGCCCTTGGGCGAATATCCGGCCTCCAGCGCCGCGTACCGCCCGACCGGTTGGCGAACATAGGCCTCGCAGAACCGCTTCTGGCGCTCGTTCAAACTCGGGGCGTTTAAACTTTTGGCGTTTAACGTTTCAGCATCCATAACGTCATCCTCGATAAAATCCAATATAGGTATATAATACTAATAAAGGAACAAATCAAGAACTTATTAGAAATTCATGGAGCCGTATCGCCAGCGCTTCCCGGTCCTTGATCTCGCATTCCCACACGGCCAGCACCGCCCAGCCCCGTTGGGTTAGCGCGGCGGCGGACTCGGCGTCGCGCGTGCGGTTGCGGTCGATTTTTGCGACCCAGTACGCCGTATTGGTCTTGGGAACCCGCGCGCCGCGTTTGCAATGATGGCCGTGCCAGAAACAGCCATGCACGAAGATGACCTTGCGGCGCGGCCCGAAGGCGAGGTCGGGTTTGCCCGGCAAGTCGGAACGGTGAAGCCGGTAGCGATACCCCAGGGCGTGGACCAGGCGGCGCACGATCATTTCAGGCTTGGTGTCGCGGCTTTTCACCGCGCGCATGGTTCGGGACCGGGTGGGATCGACGCTCATGGCGCGCCGGTCAGGCCGCTGCGCGAACGCCGTTCGCCGCGAGGACCGGTTCCAGAACATGGGCGGCGATATGGCGGACCACGGGCGCGACGACGCCGTCCCCGGCCAGATGCAGGGCGGCGGTGGTGCGGTCCGGCAAATGGTAGCCCTCGGGAAGCCCCATCAGACGGGCGGCTTCGCGCGGCGCCAACAGGCGAGATCGGATCGACGGCCCCTCGACCACCAACAGGATTTGACGGCTCGACCCGCCCGACGGCGTGCGCAGACATCCCGACACCTCGTCGAAACGAACCTCCGCGCGTTGCCGCTTTTGTCCGTTTGCATCGGTTCGGGTGCGCCGGAACAATGCGCCCACCATCCGGCGGCCCGACTGCTGGGCCTCTTGCACCTTGGCGCGGTGGCGGGGGCTCATCAGGCTCAACAGATAATCCGTGTCGGTGCGCCAGTCGACGCCGGGCGGTTCGTCCTCGATCAACGCCGACAGCGATGTGTTGCGCGCGGGCGGCGTGGGGATATCCCACCACAGCCAATTTGTCCTTGCCTTCGGCGGCAATAATCCTGCGGTGTCGGCCAGCTTGGCTGGATGCCAGGGGGCCATGGGGGCTTTCGAGGTGCAGCCCGGCGGGATCGCCAGATCCCCGCGCACGCCGATGACGAACAGACGCGGGCGGGATTGCGGCACGAAATGTACGGCGTCGATGACGACGGCGCCGAAGCGATAGTTTTGATCGGCGAAGGCCGTCGCCAGCGCGGCGAAATCGGCGCCGCCATGCGACGTCAACGCGCCGTAGACATTTTCCAGGACAATCAGCCCCGGCGCGCGGCCCTCATCGCCCAGGGTGCGCATTAAATTCCAGAACGGCCAGAACGCGCCGCTGCGCCCGCCCTCCAGGCCTCGTCCCGCGCCCGCCAGCGACAAGTCCTGGCATGGAAACGACGCCCAGGCCATGTCGGGGCGCCCCGGCAAATCCCCGGTCGTCACCTTCGCCACGTCGCCGAGCAGAAATTCCACGCCGCCATCGTGGTTGGCGCGATAGACCGCCGCCTTGCGAGGATCGAAATCATTGGCGAAAGAACACGTCCAGCCCGGCCCAAGACCAACCCCGGCCATGCCGCCGCCCGCAAAGAAATCATAGTACTGGTAGGTCATGCCGCCGCCGCTCCGATATCTGGTAGAGTGCCTTGGAACATGGCGAGCGGCAACCCTGAAATCATACCTGACTGCGCGACTCGGTCATGGTTCCGCTTTTCTTCGCGTCGCGCGATGCTACACTGCGGGCGTTACCGTTTTTCGAAACAGTGGAGGGAGGAATTCTCCGTGATTGAAGCAGGCAGCAAAGCGCCGGCGTTCACCATGACAAACCAGGACGGGGCGTCGGTGTCGTTGGACGATTTCAAGGGCAAGTACGTCTTGCTCTGGTGGTATCCAAAAGCCGATACCCCTGGGTGAACGGTTGAAGGCAACGGGTTCCGTGATCGAATCCAAGATTTCAACGACCGTAACGCCGTTATTCTAGGCATTAGCTGGGACCCGGTGGCGGACAACGCCGCGTTCCGTACGAAGTTCGACTTTCCCTATGATCTGTTGAGCGACGAAGGCCGCTCGGCGTCCGTCGCCTATGGCGCGGCGGAAAACGAAGACGCGCCGCGGACCAGTCGTATTTCGGCCCTCGTCGGACCGGACGGCAATGTCGCCGTCGCGTATGACACGGTTGTCCCGGCGGAACATCCCGATCAGGTTCTGGCCGATCTCGATAGCTTGAAATAGGGCGTTCGATTTAGCGTAAAGCTCGGTTAAACAGGGCCGCGGCGGACAGAGCGTTCGTCGCGGTTCTTGTTTCGCGGCCCCCAATCAGGCGTCGCGGGTCATTTCCCACAACAACTCGACCGAACGATGCCAGTCGTCGGCGTAGCGCTGGCGCGGCTGGAGCATCAAATGCTGGACGCCGATTTCGCGGAACTCGGCGATCTGGCGCTTCATGTCGTCCACGTCATCGCCCTTGGAATCGCCTAGCGGGTCCCAGTGCTGGCGCGCGGAAATCGTGAAGTCCTCTTCGGGCCGCGCCGCGCGCAGTTTGGCGATGCGATCGGTCAGATCATCGGTGTTGCTGCCCGAGGCGTGCCAGCCGTCGCCGAAGGTAATGGCGCGGTTCAACGCCGCGTCCGACATGCCGCCGACCCAGATCGGGATGGGCCGGTTGGGGCGCGGGTTGGCGCGCATGTTGACCATTTGGCCCCCGGTGGCTGTGGCGTCGAAATTCACCGGGTCCTCGGTCCAGCAGGCGCGCATCATTTTAAGGGTCTCGTCGGTGCGCTTGCCGCGTTCGTTGAACGGCACGCCCAGAGCGTCGAACTCCTCGCGCAGCCACCCCGCCGCTGCGCCGATGATCAAGCGGCCGCCGCTCATCAGATCAAGCGAGGACAGCATCTTCGCCAACACCAGCGGACGGCGCATCGGCAGCACCAGCACCGAGGTGCCCAGCCCGACCCGCTTGGTGACCGCCGCCGCCCAGGTCAGGGTGACGATGGGTTCGTGGATATAGGCGGTTGGCGGATACTTCGCATCCTTGGGCACGGCCAGATGGTCGCTCACCCAGATGTCGTCATAGCCCAGCTCTTCCGCATGAACGGCGGCCTTCGTGACGGCTTCCGGTCCCGACGCCTGCCCGAATTGCGGCAAATGAATTCCATAACGCATAACGCCCCCTCCCTGGAAATGTTCAACTCCAGGTCAGTGTACGGTGAACCGGGCGCGCGGGGAAAGGCGGGCCATCATTCTGCAACCGAAATAATTTTAGATAATTTTGTCGCAAGTGATTGCGGTCACTGCAAGGCCCGCCATCGTTCATTAGTGTTCGGGTATGGCGGCAAGTGAGGCAAAGACATTTCAGCCGTGAATTCAAATTGAAGCAGGACGGGGAGTTTTATTTAAATGCGTCAAACACCACAAAATGATCAACACGATAGTCGGGGCGGCAATTTTCAATCGACGCCAATGCGAATTCTCGACCTTTTGGCCGGGTCCGTCCTGTTAATCTTCTTCCTGCCCATCATGGTCCTGGTTTTGGCGACGACGATGATCTGCAATGGCGGGGGCGCCTTCAGGAAGGTCTCCAAGACATTCGAGAATGGTCGAAGCGTCACGGTTCTGAATTACCAGTGCGAGAACTCCACACGGGCGATGACGCGTTACAACCGGTTTCTGATGAAGACGGGGCTGGTGGCGCTGCCGGAATTTATTAACGTCATGACCGGCGAATTGAGTCTCTTCAAACCAAATGTCGCGCGGCCGTCGATATTCTCATTCTAGCCGCCGTCGTCGCGCGACGCCCAACCCGGCGAGACCAAGGCCGAGCAACGCCAACGCGCCGGGTTCCGGGAGTTCATCCGCGAGGGACGAACGTTTCGTCAGCACACGAACATAATCTCCGGGCGTACTGGCCGTCCAATCGAGCGTCAGCCTTGATCCGCTGACCGATACGCTGTCGCCGGTTTCCAGACCGCGCAGGCCGGGGTTGAGGTAAGTGACCGCATTGTTGATCAAAAAGTCGGACGCATCGAGAAGCGCCGTCGAAGTGATGACGCCATAAATGTCCGCATCGAAATCGACAAACCCTTGAATGCGGGTGCTTCCGGCCGGATCATAGAAAATGTAATGACTCGCGACCACGTCGCCCGCCTGGGGACTTGTTCCAACATTCACGCCAAGCGGCGCCGAGATCACAATATTCTGGTCTTCATCAAACCCGAATAGGTTGATACTTTGCTGGTTGTCGTCGCCAACGAATGCCGGGGGCGGGTTAAGTTTGATAAAAACCGAGCCGGAATTGCCGAAGCCGGTCACGTCGCCGCCAACAATCGTCGCCATTGATTGTTGTGATGCGAAAAATACGGAAAAAATAAAAATAATGAATAGTTTCAAATTATTATGCATGGGTTCCTTCCTTGCAAGCCGGTTGAATATGGCGCCTAAGCCGGTTCGCATTATGTTTCCAAGGCTGATTTCAAAAAGGCATGCACAATCCACGCCAATTATTTTAGTACAATATATTCAATATGTTACGATTATCGAGTTCGGGGCCTTCGGGGGATTCGTAAAAAATTCCGACAGTTCTGATTTGTGAATTTTTGTAGGCGTCTTATAAATATCGTTTAATTGCAATGAGTTGTGAGTTTATGGGTGCTTTTTGAAAGAGTGTAAAAAATTTTGACACCTTACAATTTTATTAATTCGTCAGGCCGTTGGTCACCGTTGATCGACGTGCGGCGCATGCAGCGGTTAGCCCCAACCCTTGATCCCCTACCCCTTCGAGCGGAGGCCGAGCGCCGCCAGCGCGCCGCCGCAGACCAGCAGGCTGCCGATGATCATCGCCGCGTTTGGCCACTCATCGAAAAGCGCGACGCCGAGCAGGGCCGCGAACACGATGCCGCTGTAGCGCACCGCGACCAGATCGACCGACAACGCCAGGCGGAAGCCGCGAATGTTGAAATACTGGCCGATGATGGCGACCGGCCCCATGGCCGCCAGCAGGGCGAGATCAACGATGGCGAGGTCCCGCCACACCAGCAGCGCCGGTCCCGCCAAAGCCAGCATGGCGACCGCGTTGATCACCATCAGGATGCGGACCGGGTCGTCGCGGCTTGAGGTGAATTTCAAGAGGATGGAATCCACCCCCCACATGAAGGCGCTGATGAACGCCGCCACCGCCCCGGCGGAAAACCAGAACCCCGACGGTCCGAAGCGCGGTTCGGCCACGATCAAGGCGCCCGCGAGGCTGACCAGAACCGCCGCAACGCCGCGCCACCCGATGCGCTCGCCCAGGAACATCACCGCCAGCGCGACCCCGAATACGCCGCTTGTCGCGCCGATGGCCTGGGCGTTGGCGAGCGGGATATGCAGCACCGCATACGCCCCCGTCGCGACGCTGACCGCGCCCAGCAGCGCGCGCACGACATGCAACCCGTCCATCCTGCGCAACGGCAGACGCACCCGCGCGGCGGCGCCGGGGGCCAGAATATAGAACGGCGCAATGGTCGCGAACCCGGCGGCATAGCGGATGAAGGCCACCTGAATCGCCGCCACGATAACGCCGTCATGGCTGGCGAGCTTCGGCAGGGCGAACATGAAGGCGAACAAAAACGACGCCAGCGTCACCCAGGCGTAAGCCGCGATCTTTCGGCGATCCGCCATGAAGAAAGCGCCCTGGCGCCGGTCAGCGCGGCGGGTCGCCGCTTATCGTCACGCGGTGCATGCGGCGGCGGTGGCCGTGGTAGTCGTTGACGGCGTTGTGTTGCGTGCAGCGGTTATCCCACACCGCCACCGCGTCCGGCGTCCAGCGCAGGCGGCAGGTGAATTCCGGCCTGATCAGATGTTCGAACAGATAGCCCAGCAACGGCGCGCTTTCTTCGTCGGTCATGTCCTTGAAGCGGACCGTGTGGTTGCGGTTGACGTAGAGCGCCTTGCGGCCTGTTTCCGGATGGGTTCGCACGACCGGATGTTCCGCCACCAGCAATCCGGCGTCGTTGTACTGGTCCTTCATGCCGTCCAGATCGTTCATTCGTTCGTCGCGGCCGCCCGAGGCGCGCAGGGCGGAGTTGTTGATCCCGGTCAGGCCGTCCAGCGTCGCTTTCAATCCGTCGGACAAGGCGTCGTAGGCGAGATACGTGTTGGCGAACAAGGTGTCGCCGCCAAAAGTGGGAATTTCCAGCCCGTGCAGCACCGCGCCGCCTGCAGGTTCCTGCAAATAGGCCGTGTCGAAATGCCAGCCGGCGCCGAAATTTGTCTCGTCCGTTTCGGTTTTCAAGATCTCGACGACTTCCGGCGTCTCCGCCAGGCCTTTCATGAACGGGTAAATGTCGACGCCGCCGAAGCGCCGGGCGAAGCCGACCTGTTGTTGCGGCGTTATCGCCTGATCCCGGAACATCAGCAATTGATGGTCGAGAAAGGCTTGATGAATATCATCGAACACGGCGTTGGAGAGGTCGCCGGACAGGTCAACGCCCGCGACCTCCGCACCCATCGCGCCGGAAATCGGCGTTACGTCGATTGTTTGATAGGTCATGGCTACATTCTCCGTATCGCGGAAAAAATCAGTTCAAAATCGGCGGTTGGCCAATGCGGTCAGTGGCGGTTCCCAGCGCGGATTCGATGGCGAGCGCCGCCGCGAGCGCGCGTTCGTCGGCGCCCAACGGCGCCATGATCATCAACCCCACCGGCATCTGCGCCGCGTCCAGCGCAACGGGTATGGTCACCGCGCAAAGTTGCAGCAAATTGGCGATCATCGTGTTGTTGAGGATGGCCATGTTCTTGGTGCGGTACTCGTTGGAATCCGCGACCGATTGTATCGTCGGCGGCGTGATGGGCAGCGTCGGCCCAACGATCACGTCCACCGCAGCGATGCGGTCGGTGACGCTGCGCGACAGGTCAGCAAGCCGCGCCTTGCGGTTCAGGTAATCGATGGCGGGAATGCTTTCCATGGCTTCGAATCGGGCCGCGACGTTCGGGTCCAGTTCGGACTTGTGCGGTTCCATTTCGGAATTGATGAACGCCGCGAATTCCGACGCCGCCAAGCCGCCGCCGCGGAAAATATCGGCGGCTTCGTGTGTTTCCGGCAAGTCGATGCTGGAAATGCGGGCGCCCGCCGCCGCCAATTCGTCCAGCGCCGCCTTGACGCCTTCGGCGATTCCCGGATCGCAGGAATCGAAAAACCAGTCGCAGACGCCAATTTGAAGGTCCCCCACTGCGATATCGCGCAGCGCCGTCAGAAATCCGAACCCGGAATTGTGTACGCGCGGATCGATGACGGCGAAGCCCAGCACGGCGTCGGCCACGCTGCGCGCCAGCAAGCCGGTGGTGTCCAGACTCGGGCTGAGCGGCACAACGCCGTCGACGGACCATCGACCGATGCTGGTTTTTACCCCGACCGTGCCCGTCGCGCTGGCCGGGATGCGAACCGAACCGGCGGTGTCGCTGCCCAGCGCCAACATCGCGGAGCCCTCCCACAAGCTGACGCCGGCGCCGGCGCTGGATCCGCCCGAAACGCGGTCCTGGTTCCAGGGATTGCGCGGCGAGCCCCAATGGGGGTTCGTGCCGATGCCGCCGAATGCGAATTCAACCGTGTGCGTCTTGCCGGTCACCGGCGCCAGGGATTGGCGTAACGCGCGGACGACCGGGCCTTCGGCTTCCCATTTCGCCGAAAGCTGCGACGCCGCCCCGGCGAACGTCGGATAGCCGGAAACCCCGTATAAATCCTTGACCGAAACCGGCACGCCCTGCAACGGACCCAGGTCGATGCCCGCCTCGAACGCGGTGTCGGCGGCGATCGCCTCCAGACGAATGCGGTCCGGAATCCATGTTTTGTAGGCGCCAAGCCCGTGACGATCCTGGTTTATGATCGCTTCCTCGACAAGCGTCGCGCTTTTCACCACGCCGGAACGCAAATCGTTCGCCAACGCTTCGATTGGCCGGTAAATGTTATTCGCCATGGATGTCCGACCTTTCCTGGGTAAGCCTGGTCCTGGGTAAGCCTGGCGCGGCGTTTACGAAGATGTCGCGGGCAGGGGCGGGCGGCGGGTCGTCCATTCGGAGGCCTGTTCGAAGGCGTGCGCGACCCGGTAGATCATCGCTTCCTCGAACGGTTTGCCGACGATTTGCATCGACAGCGGCAGCCCCGATTGCGCGAAACCGGTCGGCATCGCCAGCGCCGGACTACCCATCAGATTGAACGGGGCGCGGGCTTGTCGGCCATAGGTGTATTCATTGGCGTCCCGGTCTTCGATTTCGCAGGCGGGCTCCATGCTGGACGCGGTGATCACGACGTCGCAATCGCTGATCGCTTCATAGAATTCCCGCGTCAGCTTGGCGCGCATCCGGACCGCGTTGACATAATCGGCGGCCCGCACGAAGGCGCCGCCCATGATACGTGACCGCGCCAGTTCGCCGTAATCCTCGGGGCGTTCCTGGAACCATTTTTCATGAATGGCGTAGGCTTCGGGCAGCAATATGACGCGGTTCGCCGCCGCGTAATCCGACAGCGGCGCGACCTCGACCTCCTGGATTGTCGCGCCCAGCCGCGCCAGGGTCGCCAGC
>JABJJH010000315.1 GCA_018660965.1 Rhodospirillaceae bacterium
AGCCGCGCACCATCCGTTTCGCTTGCACCCTTTGGGTGATCCATGATCCGCCGCCTTAAGCCCACTTAACATGCTGCAATATAACACATTAATTGTCGTCAGAGGAGTGACTTCTCCCTTTTACTTGGGAAATGCGGGTTCAAATCCCTTCGCCGCATTCTGAAACCGAGGCGCACAAACAAATTCGACGCCTTCAAGGTCCGCCATACCACGAAAAAATCAATTCAGCCGGACACAAATATCCAACTTAAAATAACCTCAACAGTATTCACCGCGCACTATAAATCGAATTTAGTACACAAGGAAAGAGAAGATTAAAGGCAGCCGGATGTTTTTAAAAATACTTAAGCGGACATTAAATGTTCGTTTATCTAAAATCCAAGTAAAAGACGTTCTAGAATACTGTCAAAAAACAATAGCGCCGCGGCAATCAATCACCGCGGCGCTAGCGTAAATCTGGGTTAATCGGCATCGCCTTGGCAATTTTGGCGACGATTAAACTTAAGCCAGATGCGTTAGTTCTTCGACTTGTCGACCAACGCGTTTTCAGCGATCCACGGCATCATGGCGCGCAAGCGTGCGCCAACTTCTTCAAGTCCATGTTCACCGGACATACGGCGCTCGGCCTTCAATCGCGGCTGACCCGCCGTGCACTCGTTCATCCAGTTACTGACGAAAACGCCGGTCTGAATGTCTTTCAGAATGCCCTTCATCGCTTTCTTGGACTCGTCGGTCACCACGCGCGAACCGCTGACATAATCACCATACTCCGCCGTATTCGACACGGAATAGCGCATGTTGGCCATGCCGCCTTCATAGATCAGATCAACGATCAGTTTGACTTCGTGGACGCATTCAAAATACGCCATTTCCGGCGCATAGCCCGCTTCCACCAGCGTTTCGAAGCCGGCCTGGATCAACGACGTCAAGCCGCCGCACAGCACCGCCTGCTCACCGAACAGATCGGTTTCACATTCTTCCTTGAAGGTCGTCTCAATGATGCCCGCGCGACCGCCGCCAATGGCGCAACCGTAAGACAAGCCAATTTCATGGGCGTTGCCAGACGAGTCCTGATCAATCGCCAGCAGACACGGCACGCCGGCGCCGCGCTCATACTCCGAACGAACCGTGTGGCCGGGGCCCTTTGGCGCGATCATGAAGACATCAAGGTCGGAGCGGGCCTCAATCAGATTAAAATGGATGCTCAGGCCATGAGCGAACGCGATGGCCGCGCCCGGCTTCATGTTGGGGCCAAGTTCTTCGGTGTACAAATCCCGCTGGATTTCGTCCGGCGCCAACACCATCACCACGTCGGCCCACTTGGCCGCATCGGTTGGCGACATTACCTTGAACCCGGCGCCTTCGGCTTTCGCCACCGAGCCGGACTCAGGCCGAAGGGCGACGACGACATCGGTGGCGCCACTGTCACGCAAATTCATCGCATGCGCATGGCCCTGGCTGCCATAGCCGACAATCACGACTTTCTTGCTCTTTATCAGATTTACATCCGCATCACGGTCATAATACACACGCATAGGATCGATTCCTTGTCTCTATAGCTGTTAGATCTAACGATTAAGTGCTTTTGCACGACTTTTACACTGTGTTTGGCCTTTTAAAGGACCTTGGCGCCCCGGGCAATGGCGACCACGCCGCTTCGCGCGATTTCCACGTCGCCCAGCGCCCGCATCAACTCGACAAACGATTCGATTTTGTCCCGGCGTCCCGTCAACGAGAACACAAAGGAGTCAATCGTCGTATCCGCCACATGGGCGCGGAAAACATCGGCGATGCGCAACGATTCACGCCGACTGGGTCCGAACGCCACGACCTTGACCAGCGCCAATTCCCGTTCGACATGCGGCCCTTCCGCCGTCAAGTCGTGGACCGAGGCGATTGGCACCAAGCGGTCCAGTTGCGCCTTGATCTGCTCGATAATCATGGGCGTACCCGTCGTCACGATGGATATCCGCGACATGCTTTCGTCCTCGGTGACCGGCGCCACCGTCAGACTTTCGATATTGTACCCACGCCCGGCAAATAACCCGATCACGCGGGCCAGCACGCCGGGCTCGTTATCAACCAACACGGCGATGGTGTGCCGCTCGATTATGTCCATTGTCAAATTCCTATATTCACAAGGTGTTGGCCGGAATAGTCGCCCTAGACCAACACCATGCCGTCTTCGGAAATCGGTTTTTCGGCGCTGTCCTCCGGCCCAAACAACATCTCGTTATGCGCCGCGCCAGACGGAATCATCGGGAAACAGTTTTCCGTCTTATCGACGCAAACATCGGCGATGACCGGTTTGTCCGACGCCAGCATTTCAGTGATCAAGCCATCCACTTCATCGGGCTTGGTCGCGCGCAAACCAACCCCGCCAAAGGCTTCCGCCAGTTTGACAAAATCCGGCAAAGATTCGGAATAAGTTTCCGAATAACGACCGCCGTGCAGCAATTCCTGCCATTGACGCACCATGCCCATGTATTCGTTGTTCAGCACGAAAATTTTGACCGGCAAACGATACTGCACCGCTGTCGTCATTTCCTGGATGTTCATCAGGATCGACGCTTCACCCGCAATATCGACCACGGTCGCGTCCGGATGGGCCAACTGAACGCCAATCGCGGCGGGCAATCCATACCCCATGGTGCCAAGTCCGCCCGAGGTCATCCATCGGTTCGGTTCTTCAAACTTGAAGTGCTGCGCCGCCCACATCTGATGTTGACCAACCTCGGTCGTGATATAGGTGTCACGATCCTTGGTCAGCTCGTAAAGCCGCTGAATGGCGAATTGCGGTTTGATGATAGAGTCGGACTTTTGAAAGTTCAGCGAATCCTTCTCCCGCCACAGGTCGATCTGTTTCCACCATTGCTGAAGCGCCTTGCCGTCAGGCTTGTCGCCTTTGGCCTCGTAAACCGCCAACATAGCTTCCAGAACGTGGGCGACATCGCCAATCACCGGCAAATCGACCATGACGTTCTTGTTAATCGAGGACGGATCGATATCGATGTGAATTTTCTTGGCGTCCGGCGCGAAGGCGTCCAATCGTCCGGTTACCCGGTCATCGAACCGGGCGCCGACGCACAGCATGACATCGCAGCCATGCATCGCCATGTTGGCTTCGTAGGCGCCGTGCATGCCCAACATGCCAACAAAATGCGGATCCGAAGCCGGGAACGCACCCAGGCCCATCAGCGTTAAGGTGCAAGGCGCCCCCGTCAGGCGCACCAAACGCGTCAGCAATTCATGCGCGCGCGGTCCGGAATTCACCACGCCGCCGCCCGCATAGATGATGGGCCGTTTCGCCCCTGCCAGCATTTCAACCGCCTTCTCGACGGCCGACGGCGCCGCCTTCAGGCGTGGCTTATAGGTCTTGTGCTCAATATCCGTCGCCATCTCGTAGTCGCCATCGGCGAACTGAACGTCCTTGGGCAAATCAACGACGACCGGACCCGGACGACCGCTACGCGCCACATGAAACGCCTCGTGAAGCGTGCGGGCCATGTCATCGACATCTTTGACAAGGTAATTGTGCTTGGTGCAGGGGCGGGTGATGCCCGTGGTGTCGCATTCCTGAAATGCGTCGTTGCCAATCAAATGCGTCGGCACCTGACCCGTCAGGCAAACAAGCGGAATCGAATCCATCAAGGCGTCGGTCAAACCGGTGACCGCGTTGGTGGCGCCGGGCCCCGACGTCACCAAAACCACGCCGACCTTCCCGGTCGAACGCGCGTAACCTTCCGCGGCATGCACCGCGCCGCCTTCCTGGCGAACAAGAATGTGGCGGAGTTTATTTTGCTTAAACAGCGCGTCGTAAATCGGCAGGACGGCGCCGCCGGGATACCCGAACACAACTTCCACGCCCTGATCGACCAGAGCCCGGATCACCATTTCCGCCCCGCTCATTCGCTCGCTCGCCATCGCCTCGACCTTTCCATCCACTCGAACATACGCGTGCAGCCGCGAACCGCACGTCTGGTCATGTCAATCCATACTTAAATTCAACCACCGGCCTTGTCGGCCACGCACGCGCTTTCAGCGCAATCCCAATCGCTTAACCCTGTCAAACGGCGGCGACAATAGGGGCTCAATTATCCAGGGTCAATAGTTTTTGACGAATAAATGAAAAGATTTTTACATTTGATTTTTTCGAATATTGCTCATTAATGGATAATTGTGAAATAAAATTATTCTTAAACCACGTTATTTGACGTTTTGCGTATTGTCGGGTCGATTGTTGAGCTTTTTCGATGGCGGTTTCCAAGTCAAGTTCGCCATCGTTGTACGCGTGAAAATGTGGAACGCCAAGCGCCTTCATGATGGGTGACTCCTCACCATCGCCGCGCCCTTCCCGACGACGTTGGGCGTAGATTTCACAAACCTCCGCCACTTCCGTAACCGCGCCTAATTCGACCATGCGCCGCAAACGCGCATCGCACGCCGCGTATAATTCGTCACGCGGCGGCAGCAAGCGGATCGTCGCGAACCGGAGCCCCGCCGGCGGCCCCGAAGGCGGTTCCGCCTGCCACTCGGCCAGGGAGCGTCCGGTCGCCTCCAGCACCTCCAGCGCGCGTGATATCCGTTGCCGGTCGGTGGACTTTAAACGATCCGCCATGACCGGATCGCGCGCCGTCAATCTCTCGTACATCGCCGCCACTCCCTGCGTCTCAAGCGCGGTGCGCACGGCGCGGCGGATATCTCCGGGAATTTCCGGAATGGGCGACAGCCCTTCCATCAACGCCTTGATGTACAGCCCGGAACCGCCACACAGGACAGGCAACAGACCTGCATCTCGCGCGGCTTCGATCTCGGTAATCGCCATGTCCCGCCATCGCGCGGCGGAACAAACCTCGCCAATTTCCAGCACGCCGTAGAGCCGGTGCGGAATTTCACCCATCTCGGCGACCGTCGGACGCGCGGTCAACAGTGGCAATCCGTCATAGATTTGCATGCTGTCGGCATTGATGACGACGCCGTTGAATTCCCGCGCGATGGCTGTGGCTGCGGCCGATTTTCCGCTCGCTGTCGGCCCTGCGACCACGACCACCAAGATATCGTCATTGCGTCCCATGACGCGGCAGGATACAGAATGCCGCGCTATGGACAACGTTCTTACCCTTATCGCGAATCCAAGGTCCCGAAACCTTCACGCCGACCATGTGGCCCAGGCGGCGAGCGCACTGGAAACAGCAGGCGCTGCGGTGGGCGACGCCGATTGGCTCGCGGACGCCATCGCTTGCGATCTGCCATTCTCCAGCCTCGATCCAAACACCGCCGCGACACTTGTCGCCAACGCGCTCGCACCTGCAGAAATCGACGCCGTGGCCCAGAAGGCGTCGGAACGGCGCAAGCGATTGCTGGTCGCCGATATGGAATCGACCATCATCGAAAACGAAATGCTGGATGAATTGGCCGACGAAATTGGCGCCCGCGACAAGATTGCCGCCATCACCGCCCGCGCGATGAACGGTGAGTTGGATTTCGAGGCCGCCTTGCGCGAACGCGTGGCCCTTCTATCCGGCCTCGACGCATTGGCGCTGGACCGCGCGATGGTCAAAATCCGCATCATGTCCGGCGCCCGGGCGTTGGTCCAAACCATGCGGAACAACGGCGCGTATTGCGCGTTGGTGTCGGGCGGGTTCACCTATTACACCGGCCATGTCCGCGACCGTATTGGCTTTGACATGGACCAAGCCAACATTCTTGAAGTCGAGAACGGGAATATTACCGGTATCGTCACCGCCCCCATTCTTGGCCGCGACGCCAAACGCCATGCCTTGATGCGCTTGTGCCGCGAGCGCGGCGTTGAACCGGACGACGCCATCGCCGTTGGCGACGGGGCGAACGATCTGGCGATGCTGACGACCGCCGGCGCCGGCGTCGCGTTCCACGCCAAACCCTTCGTCGCGGAACAGGCCAGTATCATCATTAATCACGGCGACCTGACCGCGCTGCTTTACATGCAAGGCTACCGGCAGTCCGAAATTCGCACGTGATTACACGCTCGCTTCGGGCGCTTCAGGACGCGGCAACAGGAACACCACGAAGTTTGCGGCCAGCATCAGCCCGGCGATAACATAGAACACTTCGGTCAAGCCGTAGGCGTCCGCAACCGCGCCGCCGATCAACGGCATCAACACTGACAGTCCCGCCTGGGTTCCAAACAACAGACTCGTCGCCGACCCGCGCATTTCCGCCGGCGCCATGTCCATCATCCAGCTATGGATGACGGGCCGGACCGCATACAGGACGAACCCCAGCACCGACACCGCAGTCACGTACACCATCGCGTTATCAACGAACGTTAAACCGGCGACAATGAGCGTCGTCGCGGCCAACCCCGACATCACGACGGGACGCCGTCCGATGCGGTCGGACAACACGCCCGCGATTGGGGACACGATAACGCCGCCAAGATGCATGCTGGCGATGGCGGCACCCAGCACCACCGGATTAACCTGCAACACATCGGCCAGATACAGCGGCAAAAACATCAACAGACCATTTTGCGCCATCGACCGCAGCGCCGCCATCAGGCACAGGCCAAGCACCGCCTTACGCCGCACCAGCCCGGCCAACCCTGACAAATAATCCCGGAACCCGACCCCGGATGTGGCGCCCGCACGCTTCGGCGAATCCTTGGGCATCAGGTAGAACAGAAAGAACGCTGTAACGACGAAGACCGGCACGGAATTCGCCACCGCCGACCCTTGCCACGACCACAAGGTAATCGCCGCGCCCGCCGCCAACGGCGCGACCATGTCGCCGAGACTGGCCCCCGTCGCGTGGATGGACAGGGCGTATCCACGGTTTTCCGGATATCGTTCGGAGATAAAGGCGATCGCGGGTGGGTGCCACAGATTATTTGTCGCCCCGATCAACGCGACCATGGCGCATAGAACCAAATACAATCCCGTGAAGCCAAACACTAACAGAGCGGCGGCGCCAACGCCGAGCGACACAACTTGAAAAACCACCTTGCGGCCGGTCACATCGACCACCGCGCCGCTGCCGAAATTGGCGAAAAAGGAACTGATGTGCAGGATCGACACCATCAACCCTGCCTGGGTGTAGCTCAACCCCAGATCCTTCGTCATGAAGGGCAGCAACACGTAAAATGTTCCCGCCACCCAATGCGTGGCTCCATGGCCCAGTCCAATCAGGAACATGGGACCCTGGTTCTTAAGTCGAAAAACCGATGTTGGGCTGGACACGCTGTTTCCCCACCTGTTGCTCACCCGCAGTTAGGGAATATAAGCCGAAATAAAAACGGCGCCATGCTGATGACGCCGTTTTAAATTTCTCGACTTGACCTTAACCGTCGCCGATGCGCACTGGTATGAAGCGCATGTCGCCGTCCTGATCGACCAGAAGCAGCACCATTCGCCGCCCCTTGCCTTTCGCGTCCTCGACGAGCTTCGCCACGTCTCCTGGCGATTTGACCGCTTTCTGGTTGACCTCGACGATCAGGTCTCCGGGCCGCAGTCGCTTTTCCGCAGCGTCGCTGTCCTTCTTGATATCCGTGATGACAACGCCTTTCGCGTCGGCCCCAATATCAAATTTCTTGGACAATTTCGGCGTGATCGCCGCCATCGACATACCCAATTCGTCAACGGATTGACTTGAATCACCCGATTTGTCCGAACGTTTACCGGGACGAGTCAAAGACGCTTGGTCGACTTTTTCCAGCTCTCCCAGCCGGACGGTCAGGCCGATTTCCTTACCGTCACGCCAGACCCGCAAACCGACATCCTTGCCGACCGAGGTTTCCGCCACCATAAGCGGCAGCTTGCGCGATTCGGGTACTTTCTTATCGTTGAAACCGACGATGACATCGCCCGGCTTCAAACCCGCCTGTTGCGCCGGGCTGTCCTTCATGACGCCCGCGACAAGCGCGCCATAGGCCTTGTTAAGGCCAAGACCTTCGGCAATTTCCGGCGTCACAGTCTGAATTTGAACGCCGAGCCATCCACGACGGGTCGTGCCGAATTCGCGCAATTGGTCAATAACGTTCATCGCCAAATTCGACGGCACGGAAAACCCGATGCCGATACTGCCCCCCGACGGCGACAGGATCGCGGTGTTGATCCCGATCACCCTGCCGTTCATGTCGAACAAGGGGCCGCCGGAATTACCTTTGTTGATGGGCGC
>JABJJH010000455.1 GCA_018660965.1 Rhodospirillaceae bacterium
CACGCGCCGCACCAGACCGTCCGGTTCGTTGCCAATGGTGAAAAAACCATGGCCCCGGGCGGCTTTTTCAAGTTCGGGCACATTCCCCATATAGGCAAGGTAGGCGTGTAAAAATGGCTTGGGGTCGCCGCCCTTGGATCCTTTTACCGAAGATGGGAGCGCCGCCGTCAGCCCCCCTTTTGGCAGGGCGGTGTTGACCCCGGCCTGACCGACGACGGTGGCGATCCGTTTCATGGCCGCGGCCATGACGTCTTCGTTCTTTGGCAAGGCTTTGAGCTTGGCCAACGTTTCGGCGTCGGCGCCGCGAATGGTGGTCGCGATTCGGTGTGGTGACGTACGGTCGTATTCGGCGAAGATGGCGTCAAACCCGACCACGGACGCCTTGGCGTCGGCCAAACGGTTTAAAAGGTCGGCGATGGTGGTGCGCGACCACGGCCATTGGCCAATTTCGGCGAGGCTCTTTTCATCAATGTCAACGATGCCGACAACGCTTTTCCCATCGGTTTCCCGTGGCGCCATCACTTGATAAAAATCGAATGTCTTGACGCGGATAAGTTCGACCCAGGGCAGGTCGAAAACCCGCGCCGTCATGCCCAGGATCAGGACCGTCAGCGCAATGATCGTCGAAATATCCAGACGCCACCAGGCCTCGCGCCGCCGCCGCCGCTGGAAAATATTCTGCGTCAGGCCGCGCAACGTTGTCCGGAAACGCGCCGCGAAACCGGTTTGATCCGGTTTATCTCCTGCACGCGGTATTGCGGGTGTGTCGTCCATTAAGTCCGGGGATGGTTCCAAAAATCGAAAACGTAAAGATATACTAATTCAATCCTTTGCGCGGCGCATCAGAATTTAATCTGTCAGGGTCGCCGCGCTTCTATGGCCATGGTTTCATAAGCGGCCATGTCGGGCGCGCCAATGGCGCCGCCGTGGTTTTCGATGTTGTTCAATGGCGCATGGTCGCTGCGTCCGACCGGCTGTGATTTCAAATCCGTAAAGCCTGCGTTCCGCATGATTGCGGCCAGCATGCCCGGTTCGTAGATAAAGCGGTGTCCCCAGTTGTAGAACATATTGTTGAGCACCAGGGTCGGATTGTAACCCTCTATTGCGCCGATAAATGTCTTTGTCGTCCAGTCCACGTATTTTTGTTGCGTGGCCGACGGTTCCTTTGTGAACAGCGCCAGGATTTTTTCAAGATCGGGCGTCGCCATCCGGATAATGGCGCCGGGTCGCGTGATTCGAAACAGTTCCTTCACAACCCGAATACCTTGTTCCAGTGTCAGGTGCTCAATCATGTGTTCGCTGTAGACGAAGTCGAAGGTTCCGGCTTCGAAGGGGAGGGGCGCGGTGACGTTGATCGCCATGACGTCGCTGGTCTGGGGCGCGATATCCGTGTTGAGCCATCCGTCGAGAATATTGGGCCCGGCGCCCAAATGAAGTTTTCGCGTCAGGTTGGATAGCAGGTACTCGTTAATTCTGGCGTCGCGATGGGCGTAGCGGGCGGTCGTGCCCTGTGGCGGAAGGCTGGTTTTAAGACCCCGTTCCGCAAGAAGTTTGTCACGCACCGGCTGCGGTCCTGCTTGTGGGTTGATGGTGTAGTAAACGCTGGGCCGCCCGGTCCAACCCAGGGAATGGTTCGCCTTCAATGCGTTGAAAACGTTTCGATCCTCGCCCGTTCCATCGTCCAGAAGCGGGATCGACCATTGCGGCAGGACCCCGTGGCATTTTGTCTTGTCGATCATCATGCAGTTGGCGTCCACGAATCCACCAAGGTTGGTCTTAAAAATGCCGCGTTCCGGGCCGAGCGATTCAAAGTCGTCTACGCACAGGACTTCATGCGTTCCCGCGTCGACGAACCAGCGAAACGAAAAGGCCCAATCGAATCCATTTATGGCGTTGAGAAGCTCGCTCAGGTGATGCGGCGCCCACCAATTGTCGTCGTCGAGATAGGCGATGCGTGTGCTGTTGGCGGCGTAGCTCATCACGGTGCGCAAGGATCCGCTATAGGCGTTGGGGTAAATGCCGCCGTGAACCTGCGCCGTCGAATAGCCGGGATCGAACACGGTAATCGCCATGCGTTCGGGGCATTCGCCGCTCAATTGGCGCAGCATATCCCGGTCGCCGCGCGCCACGTCAACGCCGATCAATATCTGCACCCGCCCGGGGTGGTCCTGGGCGAAAACCGACCGGACGGCGCGCATCAACGTGTCGCGAAGGATTGTGGGGATGATGACGGCGGCGTCGAACGGCGCCTGCATGCCGCCCCCTGAAGACGCCGCCTGTGGGCCGGTTGATATCATGTTAATGTCCGTGTCCCTTGTATTTTGAGCGCCTTCCGCTGCATTCAAATTTCGCATGTTCGGAATTCCACGTGCGCAACGTTGCTCTGGTGATATCATGGCGCATTGCTGGAGGCCAAGAATGCAAGAAACCGACGACGACGATAACTGGCTCTGGTCCGCGCTGCGCGGCAGCCGCGGCGCCATGCGCGATCTCGTCTTGATGTCGCTGTTCGTCAATATTCTCGTGCTGTCGATCCCGGTGTTCGTTTTGCAGGTCTATGATCGGGTGGTGTTCCATTCGGGGTTAACGACGTTGCAGGGCCTGATCATCGGCATGTGTCTGGTCATCGGCTTTGACTATATCCTTCGTCAGGCGCGCAGCCGGGTGTTTCAGGGCGTGGCGCGCCGCGTGGACGCGAAGGTGGGGCAGGCCTTGTACGCGAAGGTTCAGTCGCTGCCGATGCGCGTGCTGGAGTCGCGACCGTCGCATTTTTGGCAATCCATATTTCGCGACGTTGATGCAATTCGAAACATGATTTCTGGGCCGTCCGCGGTCCTGATGCTCGACCTTCCTTTCGCGATATTATTCTTTGTCGTTGTCTGGGTGATTGCGCCGCCGGTGGCGTGGGTGTTGATGGTGTTCATTCCCTTGTTCATGACTTTGGCGTGGCGGTCCGGGCGGGTCATGCGGAAAGCCGCCACGAGCGAGCGCGAAACCACCCAGAATCGTGAAGGTCTGTTGAACGAAATCATCGCCGGGCGCGCCACGGTAAAGGCGCTGGCGCTTGATGCGTCCCTTCGCCCGCGCTGGGAAGAACGGCACGCCGACGCCATTGAAGGGGCCCAGGAACGGGGCGAATTGGGCGATGGTTACCATAACCTCGGATATATCATGACCTTGAGCACGACGATTGTCGTCACGACCGTTGGAGCGCTCGCCATTCTGGATCAACAGATGACGATTGGATCCTTGATCGCCGCCAATATGCTGGGCGCGCGTCTGGTCATGCCGATGAGCCAGTTGGTGTCGCAATGGCGCATGTTCATGCAGTTTCGCGAATCGATG
>JABJJH010000312.1 GCA_018660965.1 Rhodospirillaceae bacterium
AAGTGCGCTACCAGACTGCGCCACGCTCCGGTCCCAAGAATCGCGTCCCCAAAACACGCTTAAATACGCCTCCGGGAAACGACGGGCACTTTACCGATGCGTCTCAACAAACGCAATGAAATGTGGATGGATTAGCGACTGCTGGCCGTCTTTAAGACATCGCGCATATTCGTTAACTCGTTCAGAATTTCCCGCAACGCCTGTTTGCGGTCATTCCCATCCGGCGCCACTTTCGACAGCGCCGTCGCTCCCGCCGCCGCCCCCGCATCGACATCGCGTGGCGTTGATTGTTCGTCGGGTTTGTCCTGCAGCAACGCTTTCGCGCCGTTTTCACGCAACAACCGCTGCACGCCTCGAATTGTATATCCATCCCGATACAACAATTCGCGGATCGCGCGGATCAACTCGATATCGCCCGGTCGATAATAACGGCGGCCACCGCCCCGCTTCATCGGTTTGACTTGAGTGAATTTCGTCTCCCAGAAACGCAGGACGTGCTGGGGGATTTCCAATTCGGTCGCGACTTCGCTGATCGTCCGGAACGCCGTGGGTGATTTTATGACTTGCTTGCGACCCTTCGTGTTTTGAAGGTCAGCTTCTTCCGCGACGTCGGCCATTAATTAATCCCGAAGCCCCTATTTGGAACTCGTGTTAATCTTGTTTTTCAACACGTGACTAGGACGAAACACCAACACCCGGCGCGGCAAAATTGGCACTTCTTCGCCCGTTTTGGGATTCCGACCGATGCGCTGGCCCTTCTGACGAACCGAAAAACTGCCAAAGGATGAAATCTTCACCATTTCGCCGTGCGCCAGTGTCGTCGATATTTCCGCCAACACGGATTCGACCAAATCGGCAGACTCGTTCCGCGATAATCCAACTTCCTGATAAACGGCCTCGGTGAGCTGCGCCCGAGTTACTGTATTCCCCGCCATCGTGTTCCCCGCTCATATTTATTTTTGTACGCCTCACGGTAACACGGGGCGATAAATCCGTCAATTACAAAGGGATGCCAAACGCATCCATAAATTGAATTAAACCACTAATTCTACCAACGAAGCAACGCTGAGCCCCATGAAAACCCGCCGCCAAGGGCGGACAATGCGACCAAATTACCCGATTTCAACCGACCATCGTTTTGCGCTTGCGTCAACGCCAACGGTATTGTCGCCGCCGATGTATTCGCCTGCATATCCACGGTGACCACGACATTATCCAGCGACAACCGTAACCGGCGTCCAATGCTTTCGATTATCCGGATATTAGCCTGATGGGGAACCAGCCAATCGATATCGTCCAGCGTAAGGTTGTTATGGGTCAACGCCGTTTCAATCGATTCGGCCATGCGATTCACCGCATGCCGGAACACTTCCTTGCCTTCCATGCGCAGAACACCCGCCGTTCCCGTCGATCCGGGGCCGCCATCGACGTAAAGCATGTCGTAATACCGGCCATCGGAATAAATATGGGTCGATAAGACGCCGCGCGCGGCGTTGTCGGTTCCATTTTCGACGCCGCGCAACACCATCGCGCCGGCCCCGTCGCCAAACAGGATACACGTGCCCCGGTCATCCCAGTCAAGGATACGACTGAAGACTTCAGCGCCGATGACGAGCGCGGTTTTCGCCTGCCCTAATCGGATCATATTATCCGCGACGGACAGCGCGTAGATAAAACCGGCGCACACTGCCTGCACGTCGAAGGCGGCGCCCCGGCGAATCTCCAGCGCGGCTTGAACACGTGCGGCGGTTGCGGGAAAGGTGTTGTCGGGTGTTGATGTGGCGACGATGACAAGGTCGATTTCGTCGGCGGCGACCCCGGCGCGCGCCATGGCGTCCCGCGCGGCGTTGACCGCCAGATGCGACGTCAATTCGCCCTCGGCGGCGATATGGCGCTCCCGAATCCCCGTCCGCTTCACGATCCATTCGTCGGAGGTATCGACTTTTTGCGCTAATTCATCATTCGTGACGACGCGTTCGGGCAGATAGGCGCCGCACCCCAGAACCAAAGATCGTTGCATATGACTAACCCGCAGCCTCTTTCGGCGAGTCCAAATCCGCCTGCAGGCTATTAAAATCGTCGGTCATTTTTTCGATAAATCCGTGCTGCGCCATATCCACGGCGACCCCGATCGCGTTGGAGAATCCAATTTCATCCGTGCCACCGTGGCTTTTAACGACAATACCGTTGAGACCCAGCAACATCGCACCGTTGTACCGGCGCGGATCGAAGCGCGTTCGCAGCTTTTGCATGGCGCCCTTGGCGAACAAATATCCCAGTTTTGACATCCAGCTGCTCTGGAACGCCTCTTTCAAAAAATTAGTGTAAAGGCTCGCCGTGCCTTCCGCCGTCTTCAAGGCGACATTTCCGGTGAAGCCATCGGTCACAACAACATCGACCGTCC
>JABJJH010000458.1 GCA_018660965.1 Rhodospirillaceae bacterium
GAGCCTCGCCAGGGCGACAACGATTGAGGAATTGCAGGCGATGAGCGGCGGGTCTTTCTAGAGTATCCGTCGTCTAACGGGTGAAGATCAACGTATGCCAATCGTCGATGTTGATTCGGCGGACTAACTGGAACGCGGCGGCGCGGTACGCCGCCGCGACCATGTTTTCCTGATGGCTCAACAACCCGGATAATATGACGATCCCGCCGGGCGCGATGTTGCGGCGAATGTCGCCCGCCAGGTGGATTAACGGGCGCGCCAGGATGTTGGCGGTGATCAAATCATAGGGGCCGCCCGCGCGTAGCACGCGCGCTGAAAACCCGCGACTGACAGTGGCGCGGGTCAACGGCGTCAGACGGTTTATGTGAAAATTTCGATTTGCGACGCCGACGGCTTCGGGGTCGATATCGCCCGCCACAACAGGCCGTCGCCACGTGGCGGCCATGGCCATGGCCAAAATGCCCGACCCGCAGCCAAGGTCCAGCGCGCGCGTGAATTTGCGGCGCCTGGCGAGCTGGTCCAACGCCAACAGACACCCTTTCGTCGTCGCATGTTCGCCGGTGCCAAACGCCGCGCCGGCGTCGACGGTCAACGTGATCGCGCCTGCGGGAACCGGCCCGTCATAATGGGAAGGCCGGATGAAATACCGCCCGGCGCGCAACGGCTGGAACGCCTTTTGCGTTTCGGCGACCCAGTCGGTGGCGGGAATGGGGACGCAGTTGAGGGCGGGTTCGGGCACCCCCGCCTGTAACGCGGCGAGCGCGACCGCCGCGCTCACGCTGGCGTGGGGCGGCATATCGACGGCGAATCCTTCGACCCGCCACGCGCCGCCTTCTTCGATTTCAAACGCGGAAAGGCCGTAACAGAACGGCTCCAGCGCCATCGCGAACGACTCAACCGCCGCTTCGGGCGTCACCAGGGCCAGCTTCCAGCCGCTTTCAATCAACATGAATTAACTCGAAGAACTGTTTCAGGGTTTCTGCACGAAGGCCGCGATGACCTTTTTTTGTCCGGCCTTGTCGAAGTCGATGGTCAGCTTGTCGCCATCGGCGGCGCGCACGACGCCCATACCGAATTTTTGATGGAAACAGCGTTCGCCAACCGCAAACCCGCTCGGCCCCGCTTTCGCGGTCACCGCCGTGGCTTCGATGAGCGTCGCGCCGGGGCCGCGTTCCTGAAACCGCCGCCAGCCCGGTCCGCCCTGTGTAAGGCTGTTCGACGAGGCGTGCGGAGACGCGCCGCCAAAGCCATCACCACGAGTTCCGTAAAGGCCGGGTTCGCTCTTCACTTCAATCTCGTCCTTGGGCAATTCGTCGATGAACCGGGACGGCGCCGCGCTAAGCCACTGATTGTAAATCCGGCGGTTGGCGGCATAGGAAATGTGCACGCGTTGGCGCGCGCGGGTCAGGCCGACATAGGCGAGGCGGCGCTCCTCCTCCAGCCCGACTTCGCCGTTTTCATCCAGCGAGCGTTTATGCGGGAACAAATCTTCTTCCCATCCGGGCAAAAAGACCGAATCAAACTCCAGTCCCTTGGCGCTGTGCAAGGTCATCAAGCTGACCATTTCACCGCTTTTCGACTCGATGTTCTCCATGACCAGACTGACATGTTCCAGGAATCCGGCCAGGTTTTCGAATTCCCGCATCGCCGGAATAAGCTCTTTCAGGTTTTCAAGCTTGCCCGGCGCTTCGGGTCGTTTGCTGGACATCCAGAACGCCATATAGCCCGATTCGTCGAGAACGGTTTCGGCCAACTCCGCGTGGGGCAGGCCATCGGCCATGCGGCGCCAAAGGTCGAAGTTTCCCAGTATTTCCGCTAGTTTCCGCCGCGCCTGGGGGCGCAATTCGTCGGTTTCGATAAGTTGCAGTCCCGCTGCGTACAGCGAACTATCCTGTATCCGGGCCAGGATATGCATCGCCTGAAGCGTGGTCTTTCCAACGCCGCGCGCCGGTTTGTTGATGATCCGCTCCAGCGCCAGGTCGTCGTCCGACTGATGGATGACGCGGAGATAAGCGAGCGCGTCACGAATTTCTTCGCGTTCATAAAATCGCGGCCCGCCGATCACCCGATAGGGAACGCCAATGGTGATGAAGCGTTCCTCGAACTC
>JABJJH010000317.1 GCA_018660965.1 Rhodospirillaceae bacterium
TCGACCTTGACGACGTCCGCCCCGGCCATCGCCAGCAGAAACGCCGCATAGGGCCCCTGATAAATCTGCGTGAGATCGAGGACCTTGATGCCTTCCAGTACCTGCATTTTTTATGTTCCTGAATTCGTGTTAACCGAAATACACGCCGCCGTCGGTGTTCTTCAACTTGTCGCGCGCGATCACCATGCGGTGGACTTCGGACGGGCCTTCGCCAATGCGCTTGATGCGCAATTCACGCAGCCAGCGTTCCAGCGGCATTTCCCGCGCCACGCCCATGCCGCCGAACATCTGGATGGCGCGGTCGACGACGCGGAACGCCGTTTCGGTGCCGAACAATTTGCACGCCGACGCAAGGATCTTCGCGTTCTCGCCCCGGTCGGACGCGCTGGCGGCTTCGTACACCAACATGCGCGCGGCCCGCAGTTCGGTTTCGGAATCCGCGATCATCCACTGAATGGCCTGTTTGTCGGCCAGAAGGCCGCGTTGGGAACTGCGCTGCTTCACCCAGCCGCAGGCCATGTCGAGGGCTTCCTGCGCCATCCCGATGCAGCCCGCCGCATAGGGCATGCGCCCCGCCACCAGCCATTGTTCCGCCACGCCGAACCCGGCCCCGACCTCGCCCAGCAAGTTT
This sequence comes from Rhodospirillaceae bacterium, assembly GCA_018660965.1. Taxonomy (GTDB): domain Bacteria; phylum Pseudomonadota; class Alphaproteobacteria; order UBA8366; genus JABJJH01. The sequence goes on from JABJJH010000317.1 coordinate 632, forward strand.
TCCTCGGGCACTTCGCAATTATCCAGCGTGATTTCATAGGGGTATAGCGGGCGAATGACCGGGATCGGCTCGAAACTTATGCCGGGGAAACTCGGCTCTACGATGAAGGCGGTGATTTCCGGCGGGCGACCGTCTTCGGCTTCCCGGCTGCGTGCGAAGATGACGCCCCAATCGGAAACGCCCGCATAGGTGATCCACATCTTGCGCCCGTTCAGGATCCACTTGTCGCCCTTCTTGACGGCGCGGGTTTGAATGTTGTTGCGCGGATCGGACCCGCCGGTGGGTTCCGTGATTGCGATGTAGCCCGTCATGTCGCCTTCGACGCAGGGAATGCCATATTTGTGAACCTGTTCCGGCGTGCCGCGCCAGATGATGTTCGGCGGGCCGCGACGAATGGCGCCCAGCGCCGGTCGATACCCGCCGAGACGGCATTTCGACGCTTCCTCGTTCACAATGCAGCGGATCATGCAGTCGTTTTCCTGCCCGCCGTACTCTGCGGGCACATTCAACCGTCCCAACCCCATTTCCTCCGCGATGCCCCGTAACCGGGCTTCGTCTGCCGGGTCGCAATGGGTCGCGTCATGTGGCAGCTTGTCCTCGATTGGCTTCACTTCATCGCGCATGAACCGCCGGACCTGGTCGCGAATCATGATCAATTCGTCGGATAGCGTGAATCCGTAGTGGTTTCCGTCATCGTCATAGGTCATCCCGTTCAAGCTCCCCCTCTTGAGTCGGAAACGCCACAGGGCGTGGCGCCAGCGCAGCGCCGATTGGATGATTATAGTAGGTTGGCCTTCAAAGGCACGTCAATGTCTGGACAAATGCCGGGACAAATGGTGGGGCGTGTTGAGGGAGATCAATGACAAGCCGCGCGGTGATCCTGTATCGTTTACGATTGAGCAATCCCCTGTTTAGCGCCCCATTCGGTGCATAAATGCAAAAGGAGGCGTTGATGTTTGGAAACCCCTCGCTCATCACCCGGATCGCGATTGGCAAGATTGTCGGACTAATCGTCGGGCTTTCGGGATTTGTTATGTTGCCGTTCTTCATGCCGGAAGCGGGTTGGCTTCTCCGCTGGGGCATTCTGTTGTGGTACACCACGCTCGGCGCGATTGTTGGAATATTTGGCGTCTACACGATGCATCCGGTCCTCAAGGCGCCCCTGCCGTGGTGGGTTCGCGGCGCCGTTTTGGGTGGTTGGATGAACTTCGTGCTGACCTTCTTCGCCTATGACGTCATGCAGGCGGTGCTGACGACCATGTTCGGCGCGGACGGCTTCATGCAGTCGCCGTTCTGGTTCGTGCTCGAAGGCGCCGTTGTCGGTTTCGTCATTGACTATCTCGCGACCAGGTTTGGCGGCGAAGGCGCGGAAACCGTTGACCGGTAAAGTTGGCCGGTAAAGGGGCGCCGGGCGAGCGTTAGACCCGTCCGCGCGCGCATGGTAACGTCGCCCGGTTCCAGATAGAGACATCAATCCTTCACACCAGCAACTGCGAAAGGACGTCATGCCGCGTTCCGCGTTCAAGTTCTCGTATCCGTTCCGGGTGCGCTATTCCGAAGTCGATGGCCAACGGATCGTGTTCAACGCCCATTACCTCACCTATTTCGACACCGCGATCACCGAATATTTCCGCATCCTGCCCTATGACTACATGGGGCAGGTCGAACGCATCGGCGAAGACTTCCACACGGTCAAGACGCTGGTGGAATACAAGCAGCCGATCCATTTCGATCAGGACATCGACGTGATGGTGCGCACGGTGCGGCTGGGCCGATCCAGCCTGACGTTCGACGTTGAAATTCACCCCAAAGGCGCCGACGACTTGCTCGCCAGCGGCGAAGTCGTGTGGGTCAACGCCGACCAGACGACGCACAGTTCCGCAGCGCTCCCGGACGAGCTTGTCGAAAAGCTGATCGCGTTCGAGGGCGAGGCCTTAAAGGGGTCTTAAACGCGCGTTGGGACCGCCCCGGCGCCGCGCAGCTTAGGGAAAGAAGCGGGGATCGGGGCCGCAAACCGCCGCCTTCTGCTCAATTTGCGGTCTCTTGGCGGCGCCCGGCCAAATGTTCCGCCGAATTGAAATACGGAAGACTATCATGAGCAGAACAGCCAATCATGGCGATGCGTTCAGAAATCTTGATCGCCTTTTGGTATTTTCGTTCGATCCTGTCGCGGTTATGTGTTTGAAATACCGCGCCGCAGAGTGAAATTCCGTAATGGGATTGTAGGGTCCGGACCACTTTACCTTTCAGCATGCCGTCGGCAATGACCGAGAGGTCAAAATCGTTCTGTTTTTTAATGAGGATATTATTTTCGATCAGGTAGGCCCGGATGCGAGCTTCAGCCGCCAGGGCGGCGTCCCAGTATTCCGATTCGGTTTGTGTTGGTTCATCCGAAACTTCCACGAAGGCCATACAAAAGGCGAGAAACAGTTGCTCTTTTCCGGTCGCGGATTTCCATGCCGACCCGCCAAGACTCTCCCAAATAGACAGATTCATCTCTTCATAAACTTTGGGCACGCGTTCAAAAAACAATCGGTGCAGTCCGTTTTCATTCAGTGAACTGCCGAGTTTTTGCTCCTTACAGATATCAACGGCGGCATAGGTCCCGCAGACCGGGCAGGTGTCGTCATCGTAGACATTTTTCTTATAAATATGCGAACACCGCAATCCATTCGACAATTCGTTCTTGCAGAGTAGATAGACATCATTGCCCGCCTCGCTGCCTTGCTGTTGGCCAATCCAGTTGAAACGGTTCATGAATTGCAAATAAGAGCCGCGATGGCTCCACAGACTCCATTCCAGTTTTTCGACGGGCCCGAAGGTGCTCCAATTGGAACTCACGTCGATGACGATGCATTTGTCTTTGCCCGGCGCTGACCGTAGTCCGCGGCCCACCGACTGCCCCCATAGGACTTTTGACAGGGTCGGTCGAAGGTGGACGATGATATTGCAGTGTGGGTTATCCCAGCCTTCCGCCAGCACGCCCACCGACACCATGGCCTCAATCTCGCCATTCTCATGTCGCGCCAGAAGTTCCATTCGCTCCTTGATGGGGGTCCCGGCGGTAACGATGGCGGCTTCGATACCGCATTCCTGGATGCTGTTAAGTGTCGCTTTCGCAACGCTGATGTCTGCGCAAAACCACGCTGAGACAGGCTTTGTTGAAAGTTTCAAACGCTCTTCGTTGTAGCTCCATATCGCATATTCGATCATGGAGGACTTGATGATAGCGGGCGCCAGCGACGCGACCGGGAATTCACCCGCCCGCATGTCGATCCCCTCCAGGTCGAGATCGTGAACGAAATGAGACCGATAGACCGGTTGCACCAAAACGCCTTCGGAGATTAGATCCTCGATATTGGCGCAATCGATAATAGCGTCAAACGCCAGATTGAGTTGGTCCCGCTGATCTCCGGTGCGACGCTCCGGCGACGCCGTCAACCCGATAAATTGCGCCGTCGCTTTACCGTGTCTGGTGAATTCATCAAGGATCCGTTTATAAGCCGTCCCATTCGGTGATACCCGGTGCGCTTCATCCACGATAATGAGATCCGCTTTCGGTATGGCGTCGGACAACGTCTCTTTTGCGCGCAAATTGGTGGAAAGCAGAATGTCGTAATCTGCGAAAGCGGGCCCCGTGTCCGATCCCGTGAGTTTTCGAACGCTGTGTCTTTTGCCCAGCGCCTTTTCGAGTTGCTCCAACAAGACCAACCGGTGACACAGCACGATGATTTTCTTGCCCTTGTAGAAGCGCTCGACGAGCTCGCTCGCCAAAACGCTTTTACCGGCGCCGGTGGGCGCTTTTAAGATAAATCGGTGATATTGATTTATGATCGACGGGAAGCTGTCGATGACTTTTTGTTGCCAGTTTCTTAGATGCATTCGAAGCGTATATCAAAAAACTTATGCCCTTGCACGAGACATGCGCAGCATGAGAGTGCAGCGCAAATACGCGACACTGCGCGCGTCGATTAGATTTGATCGGCGCGCAGACCTATGGTTCCCGACAGGAGAATTACGGGGTAGGTCGCGGTCATGGGCTTTGCTGGTTTACTTGCCGCTTAGGATCGTGGCGATCTCATCCTTTAAAGCCATGCGGGTTTTTCGCATTTCGGCCTCGGTAAATTGAGAAACGGGTTCTGTACCGGTTTCAGCGCGGTGAATCGAGCGGTTCAAAACATGATAATCTTCCGCCAAGCGCATGAAATGCGCGTCCGAGAGTTTCAGATCGTGGATCTTTTGGACGTGTTCAGGGAATTCCTCAGCCAGTTCGTGTGGCGTGTTGGTCATGATCTGCGGGTCTCCTACATTTCATATTTCAAGTGTCTCGATTCGTAGGAAGCATATATCGACCCACGGGAATCCCAATTGACGTAGGTCAATTTTAACAAGATCAGGCCCCCTGAAGGGTGTGTGAAGTTCCCAGGCACTGCACACATGTTGCCAGATGGTGATCGCGCCGACCAATAGGCCGCGCAACGCCCATATCGCCATGCTGGTTCATTTTTACGCTGCATCCCTCCGCCCCAACCACCTCAAGCCTTAACAGCGAGCCCCCACATGGCTTCTCGGGTGGTTACGGCTGTTATTGACGCCTCTCGTGGCGGTAATGACCGTTAAGCCGTGTGATCAATCCATCACCTCGCCGTAAGGTCGACCTATTCGCCTAACCGCGAACACAGGAAGGCCGAGCGCTCTCTCTGGCGGCTTTGGCGCGGGGGCGTGACGGGTTGAGCGGCGCGGTGTCTTAGTGATTGGTGCGTGGTCACAGGTGATGCCGCCCTTCGCCTTGGCCATTGGTTCAAAACCGATCCGCAATTCTGGATGAACCCACAGGCGCAATTCGAGCGAGCCACCGCGCAAAAGGCCGAAGGCGAGAATATCCAAGTTCTTCCATCGCCCCGACGAGCATGTATCAGTTCAGCATTTCCTGTTGTCCTGATTCTTCAACGGCGGAGAGTGGCGTGTTAGCCAGGTTGCGTAATCGCCATTGCGTCGCCCTTCGTAGAGTCGTCGATCCGCTGGGGCGGCGAGCTTGGCTGATAGGGCGTTATGACCCGTCGAAGTCGTCACCCGGGGCGAAATGGGTTATTATTTAAATTATGGAATCGGCTAACGTGACAACTTTGTATCTTCTCTGCGGAAAGATTGCTTCCGGAAAGTCGACGCTTGCGCGTCACTTGGCGGCGGGCGCGGCAACCCTGCTCATCAGTGAAGATTATTGGTTGTCGAATTTATTTACCGGTGACTTGAATACAATCGACGATTACGCGCGTCTTTCGGCGCGGCTTCGCACCGCCATGGGGCCGCACATTGTCGATATATTGCAACAAGGCCATTCCGTCGTTCTCGATTTCCCGGCGAATACCGTTGAATATCGAAACTGGATGCGTTCGTTGATCGATCAGGCCGAGGTCGCCCACGAACTTCATTGGCTTGATGTTCCGGACATGATCTGCAAGCAGAGACTTCAGGAACGCAATTCGAGCGGCGAGCACCAGTTCCAGGTAGGCGAAGCGGACTACGATCTGTTCACGAAATATTTCGTCCCTCCGGGACCCAGCGAGGGCTTCAACATCGTCGTTCACACACCCTGACCCAACAGTTGGGGGGACACCCGCTTTATGGCGACAAACGAGAGTGCACGCCTACATATAGCGGTATTGCGTGCGATATAAACTTACATAAAATAAATGCATTTTCGTGATAATCTCCATTATGGAAACCGGTTTGGAACAAGTTTCAAGCTGCGCCGACTAAATCCAGTGCGCCGCCATCCCGTTATTTCCGAGGCGTAATAGTTGAGCCGGAAATAGCGGCGCCGCGTCGTCGTCATCGAGCCAGACGCGCCGAGAACATCGACGGCCTGGCCGACCGCAACATCCAGCCTCAACCGTCATAACGCGAGGCGCGTTCAGGACCTTAGGGGATCGCCCCGGCGCCGCGCAGCTTTTGGATCGCGTCGGAATCATAGCCATGGTCGCGCAACACTTCCTCGGTATGTTCGCCCAGATGCGGGGCCGGTCCGGCCGGACGCTTTTCCACACCATGGACCCATAGCGGGCTGTCGACGGTCAGGGTCGCGCCGCTGTTTGGCGCGTGCAACGGTTTGATCGCGCCGCTGGCCTGCATTTGCGGATCGTCGAACAAATCCTCGGTCTTGCTGACCTGCCCGAAGACGAGGTTGTTTTCCGACAAAATCGCGCGCCAATCGGCGAAGTCCCGTTGCGCGAACACCTTGTCCAGCGCCAGAATCAAGAGCCGCCGGTGTTCGCGGCGCGAGTCCGGCGCCTCGAACCGCGCATCGTTGGCAAGCGATTCATCCCCGGTGAGGGCGGCGAAATCGGCCCAGCGGTGCGGCTGGTGGATCAGGTTCAGATGAATCCAGCGGTCGTCCCGGGTGCGGTACAAATTGTTCAGGGCGTCGTCGGATTCCTCGCGCGGCGGGCGGCATTGCACGTCGCCGCCACACAACACCGATTGCGTATACAGCCCGTTCCACCACACGCCATTGGCCAGCAGGGATGTTGACACCTGCGCGCCCTTGCCGGTTTTTTCGCGCTGATACATCGCCGACATGATCGCCGCGAACAGCGCCGTGGCCGTGGGGTGATCGCCCATGCCGGGCAGGGACCGGGCCGGGGCGGATTCCGGGGACGGCTTGACGAGGTCCATCAACCCCGTGCGCGCCCATAACGCGGTGCTGTCGAACCCGGCGCGGTCGGCATCCGGGCCCGCTTCGCCATAGGCCGACAGGGACCCGTAGATCAGGCGCTCGTTCAGCGGCGCCAGATCTTCGTATTGAATGCGCAGGCGCTTGCGCACGGGAAAGGGCATGTTGGTGACGAAAACATCGGCCTGCTCGACCATCCGGTACAGCACGTCGAGGCCTTCCGGCGTTTTCAGATCGAGCGCGAGGCCTTTCTTGTTTCGGTTATCCAGGGTCCATTGCGCCGGCAAGTCGCCATCGGTGGGCCCGGCGCTGACCGAATTGCGGTAGGGGTCGCCGCGCCCCGGCGATTCGATCTTGATCACGTCGGCGCCGAAATCGGCCATGATCGTCGTGGACGCCGGCCCCGCGATGAAGCTGGCGCAGTCGATCACTTTTATTCCCTCAAGCATGCCGTTCGTCCCTTCCGTCTATAAATGCGGTGGGATGGATTGTTACGGATTTTCGGGAATTGTCCATGCGCGTTCGCCGCCGGTCGTTCATGCGGCGTCGGTCATATCGAATGCCTGTGACGCAAAAGGCGGACGGGAACGTCTGTTCCCGTCCGCCAATTGTATTCGCGTAATGGCGCTTTAGGCGCCGTGAATTAGGACGCCGCGATGACGTAGGCGTCGCGCTGGACGTTGTCCATATTCTGTCCTTCAAAGCGAATCAGGCGGGTTTCTTCCGTCCGCCGGGGCGAATGCAGATCGCCTTCGTTGTAGACAAACGCCGACCCGCGAGTCATTTCGTATTTTTTCTTCAATTTGACCTCGCCGGGCAGGCCGTCTTTTGGCGGCTTCACGCAGTCCCATTCGCTCATCTCGGTGACGCCCTTGGCTTGTCCGTAAATCGCCCA
>JABJJH010000418.1 GCA_018660965.1 Rhodospirillaceae bacterium
ATCCGCCGCGCCGGGGTCGGCCTCCAAGGGATCGAGCGGGCGAAGCTTCAAAATATGACGGGCGAAAATCGAATACGGGTCGCGCATCCAGGTTTCGATCTGCGTCACCGACAATTGCCGGGGCCGGGCTTCCAGCGGCGGACGCGGTTCGGGCGGCGGGATGCGGGCGAAGGATCGCGGTTGATCGAGCGCCAATCGCCGCCGCCGCCACGGACCGGGGGGAACGCCCAACGCGTCTTCTTCCCCCAGTCCCCGTAGAACCGCATCGAGTCGGGACAACCAGCGCGACGGCACGGTTGGCTGCCCGTCCACCTTTTCGGCGCGCGTAAGATAAACTTCCGGCGCGCCAAAGGCCTGCACGAAGTCATGCGCGGTCAATCCGATGCGTCGTTCCGGCAAGGGCAAACCAAATTGGCTGCGCATCGGTCGGCTCATCCATGGGTCCGGGTTCGCGGCGGGCGGCCAGGTTTCCTCGTTCAACCCACCCAGCACGATCAGATCGGCATGTTGCAGCCGCGCTTCGAGAAGTCCCAGGATCGCCAATCGGGGATGACCGCCGAACCGTGGGCGGATCATCAGCCCGACCATAAGCGCTTCCAGCAGCGACTCGTAGCGGCGTCCCGGCGCGTCGGGAATCAACGCGGCGGCCTCGCGAAGCTGCGCGATGAACCCCGCCGCGCTTTCGCCCGCTTCGCTTACCCACAGCCGCGCGGCGCCCGCGTCATCGTCGGTGTCGGCGAGCGCTTCGGCCATTTCGATATGAGCGTCGAGGAGGACGGCGAATGACGCCGAAGGATCACCAAGCCGGGCCGCGAACGGCGCGGTGCGGCGTTCGATTTCATCGAGAATGTCGAGGATAAGAGATTGGCTATTCGCATCCAGATCGCTTTTCGCCACGCTGAACGCCGCGCGTAATCCGGCGACACCGGGACCGGGACGCGGCCCGCGTAACAGCATTCGCTCCATTGAACGGACACAGCCGCGAAACGCCGCCGGAGCTTGACCACACGCCGCCAAGGGGTGCTTCAACGCTGACAGGAGCGCGACCGGCGCGAAGTCGGTAAGGACCATCAGCGCGCATAACCGCAAGAAACCGCCCGGCGCCGAGGCCGACAGCGGTTCGCCCGCCGAATCGTCGATCTCGATACCCCAACGCCGCAACGCCCCCGCGACACGGCGCGCCAGGGCCCGGTCCGGGCTGACCAGCGCGGCGGTCTTGCCGTCGGTTTCAAGGGTTTGGCGTAACAGCAATGCGATGACGCCTGCTTCTTCCGCCGAATCGGCGCAATCGATCCGGCTCACGCCTTGCAACGCCCCACCCGTAACGCCACTGCCGCCGCGTTCCTTCAGGCTCGCCCAGCCATCGGTGGTTTCCGCCTGGCGCATGATTTCCGCCATCAGGGTCGCGCGCGCGTTCGCTGTTCGATAGGACGGCGCGGGGATTGGCCAATCGGTGACATCGTCCGGGGTTAACCCAAGCCGGTTCAGAAGGCGGGCGATATTGAATTGTGGGTGGGTTTCGCTCCGCGCGATAATGTCCCAATCCGTCGCATCGACCGACTGGAACAGACCCGGCAACACAATCCGTCCGTTCGGTAACTGCGCCACGACGGCCAACAGGTCTGCGGTCGCGGGAATGCTGCCGGTCGACCCGGCGGCGACGACCGGACCCGTCGGAGGCGCAACACGCCAAAGATCGGCCTGCGCTTCAAGCAACCGGTTGCGCCGGTCGGCCCCGTCGATCACGCCTTCTTCCGCCAAAAGCGCGGGCCAGTGTTCTGTCAGGATGCGCAGAAATTCCAACGTGCGTTGCCAATGCAGCGCAAATTCTTCCGGCGCCAGCCCCGCCAATTGATCGAAGGACAATCGTTCGGTTTGGATTTGATCGAGAAACCGTTCCAGTTCCGCCGCCAGCCGAACCGCCTGATCCACGGTAATGTCGCTGGAATATTGACGAACCAGACGGGCGAGAAGCAAACGACGGCGCAAGGGCGGCATACCGGGCGGAATGTCGATAAAGTCCATGCCCGGCGCCTCGCCCCCGAGCCCTTCTCCCCCTATCGTCACCCCCAGCGCCAAGTCGTCTTCCTCGACATCGCCCAGGGGCCGCATGGTCGGCAGCATCATGGCGCGTCCGCCACCCGCACGGAGGAACGCGTCGCGCAACGCCCGGCAGGCGCGCCGCGTCGGCAGTAAGATTGTGTAGTCGGTCAAGCCAAACGCATCGCCGCCGCATTCCGCCAAAAGCCCCGACGCCAGAGCATCGACAAAGGATTGACCGGGCGGAATTGTGAAAACGGAAGCGGCGGGACGGTCGGTCATCAGCGGCTATTCACCGAGACGTTGCCATGCGCGATGTCGTCACTGGCGGCTCGCAATTCTTCCGGTGTCCCGACATGATACCATTCGCCATCATGCACCACACCGTAAAGCCGGCCGGCGGCTTGCGCCC
>JABJJH010000319.1 GCA_018660965.1 Rhodospirillaceae bacterium
CGCGGTTGCGGAAATGGCGTTGGCCGCAGATATCGGCGCAACAATCGTATCCGACACAAAGACCCCGCTCCATGCATGGTTGTTTGGCGAGGATCAGGCGCGCTATGTTGTTGAAGCGGACAGTGGCGATGCGGTCGTCGCGGCGGCCCGGGCGAAGGGCGTTCCGGCCCGCGTCATCGGACGAACCGGCGGCGCGGCGTTGACAGTCGACGACCTTCACACCATATCGGTGGAGACGTTGCAGAACGCGCACGAACATTGGCTGCCGAACTACATGGCCGCACCGTGATGGGCCGCCCCGTGATGGACACACCGTGATGGACGCAACACGAAAGGGACGAAACGCATGCCGATGAACGCGCCGGACATTGAACGGATGATCAAGGAAGCCTTGCCCGACGCGGACGTGAAGATTGAGGATTTGCGCGGCGATGGCGACCACTACGCCGCCTATGTCCAATCCGCCGCGTTCAAGGGCAAGACCCGCGTGCAACAACACCAAATGGTTTACAAGGCCCTGCAGGGCCGCATGGGCAACGAACTTCATGCGTTGGCGCTACAGACAGCAGCGCCGGAAGACGCGTAACGGAGCAATGGAAAGAAGGGATTTTACGATGAGCGACAGTCCAGAATTCGAACAGATCAAGCAGGAAATCGACAGCAACGACATCGTGCTGTTCATGAAGGGCACCCCGGTGTTCCCGCAATGCGGCTTTTCCGCCGCCGTGGTTCAGGCGCTGACCCTGCTGGGCGTCAAGTTCAAGGGCGTCGATGTGTTGCAGGACCCCGGTCTGCGCGACGGCATCAAGGAATTTTCAAGCTGGCCGACGATTCCGCAGCTTTACGTCAAGGGCGAATTCCTCGGCGGATGCGACATCGTTCGCGAGATGTACGAAAACGGCGAATTGGCCGAACACCTGAAAAACAACGGCATCGAAACGCAGGCCGCCGCCTGACGGCTTCCTCGACATTACCGCAAAAAGGCCGCTATATAGCGGCCTTTTTCTTGTCCGGGAGATATTATAAATGCCCAATCTGGCCGCGAATTTGTCGATGATGTTCCACGAACATGAACCGCTCGACCGGTTCGACGCCGCGCGGCGCGCCGGGTTCAAGGGCGTCGAATACCTCCGGCCCTATAGCGACCCCGCCGAAACCGTCGCCGCCGCGTTGCGCGACAGCGGCTTGACCATGGCGCTTATCAACTTCCCGTCCGGCGAGGACAAGGCCAGCGAACGCGGGTTGACCGCGCTGCCGGGGCGCGAAGCCGATTTCGACGCGCGCCTCGACACCGTCTTGCACTACGCCCAGGCGCTGGATTGCACGCAGGTTCACCTGACCGCGGGCGTCCCGTCGCCGGACGCCGACCCCGCCGCCTGCCGCGCCGTGTATATCCGCAACATCCAGACCGCCGCGCACCATTTCGCGCCGCACGGGATCACCGTACTGGTGGAACCCATCAACCGCCGCGACAGCCCCGGCTATTACATCAACCGTCAGGACCACGCGATTGAAATCCTGGACGCGGTCGGCGCGCCCAACGCCCGGCTGCAAATGGACATTTACCATTGCCAGATCGTCGAAGGCGACGTCGCCGAAAAAATCTGCCAGAACATCGCCCGCATCGCGCATTTCCAGATCGCCGGCGTCCCCGAACGTTTCGAGCCCGACACCGGGGAAGTCAACTATCCCTATCTGTTCGACCTCATCGACGGCCTCGGCTTCACGGGCTGGATCGGCTGTGAATACCGGCCCAAGGGCGACACGGCGGCGGGTCTCGGCTGGGCCGCCCCGTATGGGGTGACACCCGTTTAAACTTTCCGGTTCATGAAGCTGTCGGGGGGAACCCAGGTTTCCGGCATGTGCTTGTTGCTCCACCGGCAGACTTCCTGAAGCACCGGCAACAGGCCCAGCCCCTTTTCGGTCAATTCGTATTCAAAGCGCATCGGGCGTTTCTGGTAGGGCGTTTTTTCGACCAGGCCATTCGCTTGCATGGCGGCGAGGCGGTTGGTCAGGATATTCGTCGTGATGCGTTCCGGCGAGTCCAGAAACTCCGAAAACCGCTTCTTGCCGGTGAGCATGTCGCGCACAATGACAAGCGTCCAGCTGTCGCCCAAAAGGTCGAGCGTCGTCGCGATGGGGCATCCCGAACGGGGCGCGTCTTTACGGTTTATCGGCATGTTTTCGCTTAGTCACTTGTTACTTGCAAGTTACAATACACCTGTGTACTCTAACCATCATTGATTACCATAGGGAAGGAAATTAAACGATGACTGGATTTACAGGAAGCTGCCTGTGTGGCGCGGTCGCGTATGACAGCAAGGCCGACCCGCAAGTCGTGGCCCATTGTCACTGCGTCGATTGCCGCAAATCGAGCGGCACCGGCCACGGCACCCACATCGTTATCCCATCCGACGGGTTCAGCGTGACCGGAGAGGTCAAGTTCTACGACAAACCCGCCGATAGCGGCGCCGTGGTCAGCCGGGGGTTTTGCCCGACTTGCGGGTCGCCGATTTATTCGACCAATTCGGCCCTGCCGGGCATGGTGTTTCCCCGCGCCTCGATCCTCGACGATCCGGAAGTGGTGACGCCGAAGATGGTCGTGTACGCCAGCCGCGCGCCGAACTGGGACGCCATGGACCCGGCCCTGCCCGCCTTCCCGGAAATGCCCGACGGCGGCCCGAAAAAAGTCATCGCGGATGGCGGCCCTTCGTGACCGTGATAATCTGCCCCATGGCGTATGACGAAATCCTGACGGGCCGCTTCGACAAAATGCTGGGCGGGCTTCCCGGCGTCTCCCAGAAACGCATGATGGGCGGCGTCTGTTTCCTGCTGAACGGCAACATGATCGGCGGCGCCGACCGAACGAAAGGTGGACTGGGCCGTTTCATGTTCCGCGTCGGCAAGGACAACGAAGCCGAAGCCCTGTCGCGCGATGGCGCGTCAATCATGGAGATGGGCGGTCGGCGCATGGGCGGGTTGATCTTCGTCGAGGAAGATTCCTGCGACGACGATGCGTTGAAGGACTGGATATCGCTGGCGCTGTCCTTCGTCACCACGTTACCGCCGAAATAAGGGCTACCGAATTAATCCGGCTCAGGCGCCGCGCGCCATATGCATCGCGGCCAGATAGCCGAACACCA
>JABJJH010000603.1 GCA_018660965.1 Rhodospirillaceae bacterium
AATGGGCTGGTTTCGGCCAATGAAGCGCGGGTGTTGCCGGTGTGGCGCGGCAAGAATCTGGTGATGCGCGAACCCGACGCGAACGGCGTGTTCCAGATCGCCTGGGTGTCGCCGGAACAACTCGAATCCCTGGTCCTGGCGAAGGGGATGGACCCGAAAGGCGGCGTCGCCGAGGCGCTGTATTTGTTGGGGGAGCGCGAGGACGGTGTTTATTTCACCGTCGATTTGTCCGCTGTCGACGATCCCTTGGGGGCGTGGCCGGGACTCGACGCCGCGTTCGCGGGATTGCGCGAGATTGGCGGGTTCGTGGACCAGGCCGACGGCGCCATGCTGTCCTACGCCAAGGGATTGAACCATTGGCATTCCCGGCACCCGTTTTGTTCCGATTGCGGCGCCCCGACCGAGGCGCGGGACAGCGGCCACGTTCGCGTCTGCACCAACGCCGATTGCGGCGTGAGCCACTTTCCCCGCACCGACCCGGCGGTCATCATGCTCGTGCATCAAGGGGACCGGTGCATCCTGGCGCACAACAAGCGCAACCCGCAGCCGTCCTATTCGACGCTCGCCGGTTTCGTGGAGCCGGGCGAAAGCCTGGAGGAGGCCGTCGCCCGGGAAGTGATGGAGGAAGTCGGCGTGCGCGTCGCCAATGTTCGCTACCATTCTTCCCAGCCCTGGCCCTTCCCCGGTAATTTGATGCTGGGGTTTCACGCCGAGGCGATGTCGGAAGAAATCACGGTCGATGGGATTGAACTGGCCGAGGCGCGCTGGTTTGCGCGCGATGAGGTGCGAAACGCGGAAAAACTCGGGCTGCAATTGTCACGACCAATATCGATTTCACGCCGATTGCTTGACGACTGGGTGAATGGGGACGTGTGAGCGAACGCCATTTCAGGCATCGAATTGCCAGAGTCATTAAATATAGACTCTTCGAGTTGCCTGACGCAGACTGCCGCTTCCAAAGATTAAGAATAACGTAAATCAATGAAACCATGCGTAAAATTAGACAATAAAGTGTCGGGAATCATGGCGGCGGCGGTGATTGCGGTGGGGGTTATGTCCTTTGGCGCGCCGCTGGCCCATGCGGGCGGCGAAGTTGGCGGGAGCGACGATCTTAATGATCCGCTGGAACCGCTGAACCGGGGCGTCTTCGCCGTGAACCAGGCGCTTGACGAAATGTTGTTCAAGCCGTTCGCGCGATTTTACATCGCCGTCGTCCCGGAAAAAGGTCGGGCCGCCATCGGCAATATCGTCTCGAACCTGGGCGCGCCCGTGGTGTTGGTGAATGATTTGCTGCAAGGCGATATAGACCGGGCGGGGGTGACGCTGGCGCGGTTCATGGTCAACACGACGGTGGGTTTTGGCGGTATGAACGATGTTGCGGCCGATTTGGGCGCACCCCGGCATTCGGAAGATTTTGGACAGACGATCGGTTCATACGGCGTCTCGACAGGCCCGTTCCTGATGTTGCCGCTACTGGGGCCGTCGAATTTTCGCGATGGGTTGGGGACGGTCGTCGATGGCTTTATCGACCCGGTCGGCACGGCGCTAAAACGGGGTGAGACGGTGACTCGTTTCGCCGTTGAAGGGTTGGATAAACGCGCGAATTTCCTCGATGCGAGTGAAGCCATCGAAAAAACGTCGCTGGATTATTATGCGTCGATCCGCAGTGTGTATTTGCAAAACCGCGCCTATGAGATCAGAAACGGGGCGCCCGCGCCGTTGCGCGATATTTATGGTTTCAATGACGATCCTAAATCGCAACAAGCCGCACGCATTACCGAAACCGACGCCAGCGAAATCGACTCTGACGAGCCCGTTGAAAACTAGGGCCTGCGTTCAACCACGGCGACACCCTAATTGCCCGTAGGCCCTAGCCATTTTCCGGTTTGGCGAGGTCGCTGATTCGCGCTTTTATGGTGTTGATCAACGCGTCGTAGCCTTCGCGCCGCATCACCGATGTGTAATCCGCGCGTAGCCGCGCCAATTCGCTGAACCGCGCGTCCAGGAAGATGTCGATGATGCGCCAGGCCTCGCCGGATTTTCGCGTCAGATAGTTCAGCGCGACGGGTTCTCCATTCGATTTAATCAATCGTGTCTTCACCAGAATGGTGTCGCGCACGGATTTTTCCGCCGATACAATTTCGAAGGTTTCGCCGGAATATCCATCGAACCGCGCGGCGAACGTCGCGATGC
>JABJJH010000264.1 GCA_018660965.1 Rhodospirillaceae bacterium
CGAATCCACCCGGTTCTTGCGCTGCTCCGATTATTGTTCCCGTTCCGCCAAAACGCCTTCAAACACATCCATGTCAACGTTTCCACCTGACAAAATCAGCCCCACGGTCTTGCCCTTGTTAACGGGCGCTTCCTTCAACAACGCCGCCAATGGCGCCGCCCCGGCGCCTTCCGCCAGATTATGCGTATCCGTGTAATATATCCGCATTGCCGCCTTAATTTCCGACTCCGTAACGCTTACGATCCGGCTCGCACCCTTGTTGATCAGCGCCACGGCGTCCGGTTCGGGCGTCCGGCACGCCAGACCATCGGCCATCGTATCGGCGCTATTCGTGGAAACCGCATGCCCCGCCGCAAACGACAGTTCATAGGCATTGGCTTGCTCTGCGACCACGCCGACGACTTCCGTTTTTAACCCCAGTGCATCCCGCGCCGCCATCACACCGCATATGCCTGACCCCATGCCGATCGGCACATAGATGGTATCAAGACCCGACACCGCCCGCAGAAATTCCAACGCGTAGGTGCCAACGCCCCGCACCAGCAACGGATGAAAGGGGGGGATGGGCGTTAACCCCTCCGTCTCGGCGCGTTCCATTGCATATTCACGCGCCACCTGAAAGTCATGGCCTTGAACAACGAGTTCCACGCCCAGGGCCGACATCGCGGCATTCTTTTCTACGCTGTTGCCTTCCGGAACGGCAATAACCGCCTTGATCCCAGCGCGCCGCGCCGCAAGGCCAATCGATTGGCCATGATTGCCGCGCGTCGCCGTTATCACACCCTGGCGTTCGCCCCGTCCTTTCAGGTCATTCATGAACACGATGCCGCCCCTGACCTTGAACGCGCCAATCGGCGTCTGGTTTTCATGTTTGACCCAGACTTCACAACCACAGCGATTCGTTAGCAGCGGCCAATTATATTGCATCGTTGGCGCCATGGCGGCATGCACCAAAGACGCGGCGTCCTCCAATTCTGGCAATGTTGGCAATCGCATCAAGACAATCCTTAAAATATTGCTTTCAAAGCAGTTTAGAGTATAGAGCTTGCGTTAGGTTGCGACACGCTCCGTTAACACTTCCGTCCTGGCGAAGTAGTGACACTCGCCGCCACTCCTTAGAGACATCGACTCGGCTATCCATCACCAAACATGACCGACGAAGAACAACACAACTACAAATCCATCAGCACCCACATGGCGAAGGGTGCGATTTGGATGGTCGCCATGCGTTGGTGCCTGAAGGCGATAGGCCTTGTTCAAACTATAATCATCGCCAGACTCTTGACGCCAGACGATTTCGGCATCGTCGCGATGGCGTTAATTATCTTCGCGTTCCTTGAGATAATGTCGAACGTCAACGTTGACATGATACTCATCAGAAATAAAAACGCCGCTAAAGAAGATTACGATTCAGCCTGGACCATAAAGGTGCTAACGGGTTTGGGCGTGACGGTTATGTTGATGATTTTGGCGCCATTCCTCTCCACTTATTTCAACGACGACAGAGTAGTGGCTGTTGTGCAGATCGTTTCCTTGCGCGCGGGAATCCTTGGTTTTGAGAACATCGGAGTTGTCGATTTTCGTAAGAATTTAGATTTTTCGCGTGAATTCCGGTATTGGGTTTTTCGTCGAATAACCTTGTTTGTATTTTCTCTTTCACTCGTTTTCATCCTCCGAAACTATTATGCAATCGCAATTTCTTTGCCTGTTTCCGCCGCAATCACAGTGGGGATAAGTTTTGTGATGTCGCCATACAGGCCAACATTTTGTTTCACTAAAATTAAGGAAATTGGCGCTTTTTCCGCCTGGTTGCTTTGCTTCAACTTCACTCAATTTCTTTCGAACCGCGCCGATGAATTTATTATTGGCGGCGTTTCGAACGCTACGACAATGGGCAGTTACCACGTCGCTTCGGATTTAGCGATGTTGCCTACGAGAGAAGTCGTTCTTCCCATGGTCCGCGCGCTCGACCCAACGTTTTCGAAGATCGCCCATGACGGCGCGGAACTCAGAAAAGCGTTTTGTGGCGTATTCAATTATATCGCAATTTTATGCGCGTCGGTGAGCATTGGCATGTTCGTTGTCGCCGAAGACCTCGTCATCACCTTGCTGGGCGATCAATGGTACAGCGCGATCCCCTTTTTCAAGTGGCTGGCGCTATATGGCGGTCTTGAAGGGTTTGTATTAACAACAGCTTCGTTTTTCGTCGTTCTCCACAGGCAGAAATTGATGGCCTTTCTCGGCCTCGTCCGAATAAGCGTTCTTATTCCTGTTTTGATCGCCGTTGGCCATTGGTTCGATGTAGAGACCATTGCAATGGCTCGTACATCAGTAATGGCCTTCCATGTCGTCCTAATTTATGTGTTCATATTTCGAATTAGCAGCGTCGTGCTTGGCGATGTTCTGAGCGCGATCTGGCGTCCGCTGATCGCTGCCTTGATCATGGCCTGGACCATATCCCAACTGCACAATCCAGATTACGAATCGCACTACGCCTCGCTGGCGCAAGACGTGTCCATCGGTCTGGTCGTATTTCCCGCCGTGCTTTTAGCATTATGGTTCATTGCAGGGCGCCCGGACGGCGCCGAAAAAACGACGTTGAAAGTAGGATGGGAACAGGCGTCGAGGCGTTTGTTGAAACGATAGGCTCGTTCAATTACCCCATTGTATGTCCGTGATTCAGCGGACCATGTCCCGAACCAAACCCGGGCGCCGTCAAGATCGCCTGCCGAACATAGTCGCGGCCACGCGCAACCGATTGTGAAAGTGTACGCCGTTGCGCCAAGCCTGCAGCCAGCGCGGACGCCAATGTACAGCCGGTGCCATGCGTATGTCTCGACTCTATTCGCGCTCCCTCGAAGAGCTCAAATTCATCGTTCTCGTATAGAACATCCGTCAACTGATCCCCGTCGAGATGTCCACCTTTCAAAAGCACCGCCTTGCACCCGAATTTAGCGATCTTCAGGCAGGCGCTGCGCATATCCTCAACCGACTTGATCTCCATGTCGGCAAGCGCTTCCGCTTCGGGAATATTGGGCGTCACCACATGGGCCAACGGCAGCAATTTCGTCGTTAGCGAATGAACCGCCGACACTTCCAAAAGAGCATGCCCGCCCTTGGCGAACATGACCGGGTCAACGACGAGGGGAATGTTGGGCCACACCGCACACGTCACCGCCACCGTTTCAATCACCGCGCTATTGTGAAGCATTCCCGTTTTGACGCAATCGGCGCCGATATCATCGAGCACAACGTTCATTTGCTTGGCGATGAAATCTGGTTCAACCCCAACGACGTCATGGACGCCCTGAGTGTTTTGCGCAGTCAAGGCGGTCACCGCCGTAGCTGCATAACCGCCAAGCGCCGTAACGGTTTTTATGTCCGCCTGTATGCCCGCGCCGCCACCGGAATCCGATCCCGCAACGATCAGCACCCGCCCCATATTGTTAGCCGCCGTCATAATCACGCGACCTTTTCAATTTCCTCGACAATCTGGGAAACAACCGCATCGACAAGCGTCCGGTCGTCGCTTTCCGCCATAACGCGAATAAGTGGTTCCGTCCCGGATTTTCGAATAAGAATTCTTCCTTGTTCACCAAGGCGTTGCTCGCCGTCTTTGATAGCTTCTTTGACGCTATCGTTCTCCAGCGGCGCGCCGCCATTGAAGCGAACATTCCGCAACACTTGCGGTACAGGTTCGAATAAACGGCAGACCTCGCTGACCGGGCGTTGCTTTTCTACGAGGACGGCCAAAACCTGTAAGGCCGCAACCAAGCCGTCTCCCGTGGTCCCGTAATCGCTCAAAATTATGTGGCCGGATTGTTCGCCGCCGACGTTAAAGCCATCCGCCCGCATTCGTTCAACCACATAGCGATCACCGACCGCCGTGCGGATCAAAGACAGATCCAGTCCTTGCAAAAATCGTTCTAGGCCCAAGTTCGACATAACGGTCGAGACCACGCCCCCGCCGCGCAGCCGGTCTTGTTCATGCCAGGACGATGCAATCAAGGCCATGACCTGATCGCCATCCATGATCGAGCCGGTTTCATCCGCTATGATCACGCGGTCCGCATCGCCGTCGAGCGCAACACCCAAATCCGCGCCGTGTAGAATGACCTGTTCCCGCATGAGGGCTGTATTGGTGGCCCCGCACTCTTCGTTGATATTGATACCGTTCGGCTGGACGCCAATCGCCGTCACCTGGGCGCCGAGTTCGTGAAAAACAGTGGGCGCGACGCGATATGCGGCGCCTTGCGCGCAATCGACGACGATTTTAAGGCCATCCAGCCGCAAACCGCGTGGAAAGCTTTGTTTGACGAACTCAATGTAGCGACCCGGCGCATCCTCCAGTCGCTTGGCCCGCCCGAGCCGTTCCGACGGCGCGAGGTCGCCCCCCCCATTGTCCATTAAAGACTCGATTTCCAACTCCTCCTCGTCGGATAGTTTATATCCGTCGGGGCCAAATAACTTGATGCCGTTATCCTGATACAGATTGTGTGACGCCGATATCACAACGCCCAGATCGGCGCGTAGCGACCGTGTCAGCATGGCGACCGCCGGGGTGGGCATGGGACCGACCATATGGACGTCCATGCCCATCGCCGTAAATCCGGCCGCCAGGGCCGGTTCCAGCATATAGCCCGACAAGCGCGTGTCCTTGCCGATGACCACCAAATGTCGATGATCGCCTCTTCGGAACCGGCTACCGGCCGCCATCGCCAGTTTCAAAACCGTTCCCGGGGTTATGGGTTCTACATTAGCGAGTCCGCGAATACCGTCCGTGCCAAAATACTTACGTGTCATTCCGCCCCCATGGCATTGGCCTTCAACCACACCGA
>JABJJH010000260.1 GCA_018660965.1 Rhodospirillaceae bacterium
ATTGGATCGGCAAGGGGCTGATTACAAACGTTAATGCCGTGGCGTCATCACGACCAATTCTGATGACGCCTACGCAGTTTCGATAATCAGGTGCTCGTCGTTGTAGCCAAGCAAGAGCTCGAAGTTCCGTCCCGCCTGGAGTTGTAGTTCTTGCGGCAGCATGTGGGCGGTTTGATACCACCGATTGCGAGATCGGGACGATGTCGTCGAAAAAGTCACATCGGCGTCGAGATGCAAATCGAACCAAACGGCGACGGCATGTCCCGCGCCACTCGCGCTCGCCGTCATGGTTTTACGCTGTTGAATGGGTGCGTTTGATATATCAGCAAAATCTATATCAGCGATCACAAATGGTTCGCTCAACAAACGATGGTTCTCATCGGACGGATGAAATTGCCAATGCGCATACGGATTTCGAAGAATCTCGAAATCGCTCACGTCAAATCCATTCATGTCTTTGATTGGAACCAATGCGCGTTCATCCGGTAATTCCAGCACTTGCCCCCACAACGTCGCGCCAGCGGGGATGATTTTACAATCACCCTTCGTCAAAAAATTCGCCGCGTGCCGTAACAACGGTAAAACGCCGCCGCCAACAAGAGTGACATCAAGAATATCGGCAATGATCACGGTCGCCGGCTCTTCCAGGTCTTCCGCCATTTCCATGAATTTCAAGGGTTTGGGGATTATCGTAATTTGGTCGGTAAAACCGTTTTTGGCGATAATTCGCCTGGTGAGCTCGGCAATTGACGGTCGGGGCTCGCACGTCATCACTTTTTTGGCGCCCGCCCGCGCCGCCATCATGGAGAAAAGGCCAGAACCGGTGCTTTCACCGATATCCAGGACGATGTCCCCAGGCATTACTATCCTTTCAATTACGCTTTGAAAGGCGTCGTTTCGTTTGCGGTCGCCCAACATGGCGCTAAGCCATGACGGTCTCATCATGGCGCAGGTTTCGCGTAAACGGCGCTGCGCCTCATAATGGTCCGGTGCAAGATCAACCGCTTTTTCAAACGCCTGAATTGCGCGATCGATAGCGCCGAGCCTTACCCGACTGCGGCCTAGATACAGCAGCGCCGCCAAATTATCAGGCGCGTCTTTCAAGATATTCTCGAATATTGGTACCGCCCTGTCCCATCCCTCGAGGTCAAACACGACCATACCGTGGATAAGCTGTGTCGCCGCGTTGTCCTCGTCGTTGGCCATAGCATTGGAGGATGCTGAAAAGGCTTCGCTCAAGCGACCCTGCGCACGTAATAAAATGGCTAATTCCCGAGAAGCAGCGCCATTGTCTTCGTCCAACTTGATGGCCTGCCGCAACGAATCTTCAGCTTCTTTATCATTCTTGTTTTCGCGTTGCGCCACGCCAAGGTTCAAATGAATGTCAGAATCCTTGGGCGCCCGTTCGCGCGCTTCTTCAAGAACGCGCTGAGCATCAGCAAAATTTTCACGTCCGAGTAAAACAACCCCCAGGTTGAACAATATATCGGCGTCGTCTGGCGACGCAGCCGCAGCCAGGCGGAAATGCGACTCAGCTTGGGGAAGTTCATCTTCGGTTTTGTAGATAAAACCCAATGCATTGTGCGCTTCGGCATTCTCCGAATTCTGGCTTAACGACAATTCAATGAGTGCGATGGCGGGTTCTGTATCTCCGGTCATGAATTTAGCCATCCCCAGACGCCACATGGCGTCGGAATGGTCGGGCACCTGGTTTAGCACGCCCTGGAAGGATGATTTAGCGTCATCCCATTGGCCCGTCCTACTCGCGGCGACTCCCGCGGCAAGGAGTTCTGAAGTCTCCGTCGTATCAGTCATCGTTAATTTTCTGTCCGTGCAGGAATCAATGGATATGCAAGCCGCCGTTAACATCCAACACCGCCCCGGTCACATAACTGGACAAATCCGACGCCAGGAAAAGGCAACATTTCGCCACCTCTTCCGGTCGGCCAAGACGCCCCATCGGGACCTTTGTCGCAATATCGGTTTTTATATCCTGAGTCATTCGGCCCTTTGTAAAATCGTTATCAATGACCCCAGGCGCAATTGCGTTGACCCGGATTCCATCGGGCGCCAGTTCCCGCGCAAGGGCCTTGCTAAAGCTGAAAATTCCACCCTTGGAGGCTGCGTAGTGGGAACTACCGAAGAGCCCGCCGCCGACCTGTCCCGCGATGGATGAAATGCAAACGATTGCGCCACCACCATTGGTGCGCATATGCGGAACAACGGACTGACACATATGAAAATTGCCCCGCAAATTCACATCAATCACTGCCTCGTATTCATCCGGTGTGATGTCGGTGAAGCGCGTGCCAAAAACGACCCCTGCATTGTTGACGAGAATATCGATTTGATCGAAATCCCTCATAATGTCGGTTATCGCGCCTTCGCATTGATCACGTTGCGACACATCACAAGAATATCCACGGTGTTCGCCTGAAATCTGGGACGCGTGTTCGGCGGGATCATTGGCTTCGAGGTCAAGCAACGCGATGTTGGCGCCGTGCGCCGCAAACTGACGCACCGTCGCCCAACCGATTCCCTGCGTCGTCGCCGCGCCAGTGATAACGGCGACTTTGCCTTTCAGGTTAATACTATCATCCACGAGTAAACACGACGCTCCTGCATTCAATTTTAAACCGTGTAATTGGTCGCCTCGACAAACGCCAGCCAAAAGCCGCCCGTACGTCTTTCCGGCGTTACACCAAAGAATTAAGGGCGATTATCATCGGACTTTGACCGAGCCAGAATGTAGGCGGGTATTAAGGCTAGAATAAAGATGACGCCCGTTACCAAAAACCCATCCTGAAATCCCAGTGTATTGGCTTGCGCTTCGACCATTTGTCCCAGGTGTCCAATTGCTAACTGCGAAACTTGTGTAGCCGGAACACCGGCTTCCGTCAGTATCCCTTCCAAATTAGATAACAATTCGCGCGTTG
>JABJJH010000271.1 GCA_018660965.1 Rhodospirillaceae bacterium
CGGTTTGGGTTCGCTCCAGAACCCTTCGCCCTGGAAAAATTCGCCGTTGAAGTCGAAGGCGTCCGGTTCGCGCCACAGCCGCTTCACCAGGGTCAGCCATTCCGCCGCGTAGTCATAGCGTTGGTCATGCGGGGCGAGGTTGGCGCCGAACATGGCGAATTCCGCTTCGTGCCATCCCGCCACGACGTTCAACGCGAAGCGCCCGTTCGAGACGTGATCCACGGTCGCGCCCATTTTGGCGACGGCGGCGGGGTGCATCAGCGGCGCATGGACGGTAGAAAAAATCGTGCTGTAGTTGGTGATCGCCGCGATGGCGGACGCCCAGGTCAGGGTCTCGAAAGTGCGGTTGTTGAAATTGGTGGCGCCGCCATAGCCCTTCCAGCGCCCGACCGGCAACAGCGCCTCGAACCCCGCCGTATCGGCCATGCGCGCCAGCGCCGCGTTGTCGTCCCAGGTCATCGGCCACGCGCCCTCGGCGGTTGTCACCGTGGAGCCGTGCGAACAATTGAAGGCCATGACGCCAAGCTTGACCCGGTTGTCGCTGAAAAGGGCGTTTGGCATGGCTGTCCTTTCGGACCTGTCCTTTCGGGCCGTGTCTTAGGCCGTCTCCGTCTTGACCGCGCCGTTGGCGTGCATCGCCGCGATGTCGGCGTCGTTGTACCCGACGCCGCGCAGAACATCGTCGGTGTGTTCCCCCAGAAGCGGCGTCGGGTTGCCGGTCGTCGGCGCGGTGCCGCCAAACTGAACGTATTGCCAGGACACCCGAAGTTCCCCCGCCGTGGCGTGTTGGCGAACCGCGACCATGTCCATCGCCTGCGCGTGCGGGTCATCCAGAAACAACTCGCTGTCGCCGGCTTGCGCTTCCACGCACGGGACGCCCGCGGCCTTCAACGCGGTCAGGGTTTCGCGCAAGCTCCGGCCTGCGAACGCTTCCGTCATGACCCGCGCGAACGGCGTTTGATTGGGATGCCCCGACGCCGGGGATGTATCTTCCTCCACGCCCGCGACTTTGCACAGCGCAGCGCGTTCGGCGCCGTCGCGCGCCACCACATAAATCCAGCCGTCGCCGAGGCGGTACAGCCGGTGGTACGGCGTCAACCCGTACTGGTCCTTGTCGGCCAGCGGCCGTTCGGGCTTGCCCGCGTATTTCGAAAACCAGGCGGAACTCAACAGGACGGCGGCGTTCAACAGATTGCCGTCGACGCGCTGTACGACACCGGTGCGTTTGCGCGCGTACAGCGCCAAAATCGTACCCATCGCCCCCATGGCGCCGTTGATGTAGTCGGTCGGGGCCAGTTGGGCGGCGAACACCGGCGGGTTTTCCGGCCCGCCCTGGGCGCGCGACATGCCCATGATCGCCTGCGCCAGCGGGTCGATGCCGGGCCGGTGCGAATACGGTCCGGTCCAGCCATACCCGGTCAGGTGGGTTTCGATCAAATTCGGGTTGATGGCCGCGCCGATGCCCATGCGTTCGGTGGCGTGCGGGCGCAGATTGGCGAGCAGCGCGTCGGCGGACGCGGCGATGCGTTGCACGACGTCCTTGCCGTCATCCGTCTTGGTGTCCACCGACACCGAGCGTTTGTTGAAATTGACGTTGTAGAAATAGGTTCGCCCGATGGGCCGGGACAAATCCCCGGTCGGCGGTTCGAACTTGATCACGTCGGCGCCAAGGTCGGCCAGCAGCCGCCCGCCGGTGGGCCCGGCGATCAGATTGGTGATTTCCAGAATCCGCACCCCGTCCAGCGGCGGCGGGTCCAGTTTATCGGAACGGCTCGCCGCCTTGGGCAAGGGCGGCAAATCCACCGACGAGGCGTCCTTGGCCTCCACCGCCCGGGGGCCGCGCACCTTGCCCGGCGTTTCGCCGAACATGATGGGCACGCCCATTTGCAATACCGGGCCGCGTTCAGGATCGTCCAGGGTCACGACCATGTTGTTATGCGCGACCTGGGGGTCGGCCATGCCGTCTTCGGTCACGCCCGCGGGCGCGAAGGGCACGTCGGCGGCTTCGAAGGCTTCGCACCATTCCGGCGAGGTTCGGGTTTTCATGACCCTGGTCAGTACGTCGCGCAGCTCGGCTTCGTTTTCCGCCGTGCCGCCGCGCCCGCCGTCGAAACGCGGTTCGGCGACCAGATCGCCAATGCCCATCAGTTCCGCCGCGACCCCCATGAAGCGCACATGGACGCAACCCAATTGAACGTAGTTTCCATCCGAACATTCATAGATGCTGTAGAATGGCGCGCTGCCGGACGGGTGGGTCTGGAACACGTGGCGCGCGACGTTCTCGCCCGTGACCTTGGGATGAAACAGCAACGCGCCCGCCATCAGGGACGTTTCGACCGACCGGCCGCGCCCGGTGGTCTCGCGCGCCAACAGGGACGCCGCAATGCCGAGGTTGGCGAACATCGCCGCCCCCACGCTCGGCAATGGATGGGCGATATGAACCGGCGCCGGGCGAAAGCCGGGCATCCCCCCCATGACCCCCATGCGCGCCAGCACCAGATCGTCGACGGGCGGTTCGTCCTTCAACGGCCCGCGTTTGCCGTATGCGGTGATCGAACAATTGATCATCCGACCGTTCACGTCCGCCAGCCAGTCCCGATCGACAAGGTTCTGACGGCTGGAATTCGGCGCGAAATCCTCCACCAGAACATCGGCGCCCGCGACCAGCGTGCGGTAGTCGCCCGAGCGTTCACTCAGGTTCAGCGCAACGCATTCCTTGCCGCGATCCCAGATGACGAAGCCGCCATCGCGGATCGGGGAAACGCCCTTGTCGATCACGCGAATGACGCGCGCGCCATGGTCGCTTAAAAACATGGTGGCCAGGGCGGCGGCGGGCCCGTCGCTGAGATCGAGGACGGTGATTCCGTCAAGTGTGCTTGCCATAATTCGTCATGCTCCTGAACGAGAAAACGCCGGGCGGCGCCTCATGGGACCTTATGGGGAAGGTTGTATATGTCCAGACAACGGTAGCACGCCGTTCGCAGGGCGCAAGCGCGCGAAAGCAGGTCTTGGGGTTTAGGCGGTGAGTTTGGCCAGGACTTCGCTCAGGCGGACATGGATGCCTTCCAGCCCGAGATTTTTGCGCACGAAATCCTTGGCCCCGGCGAGGATGCAGTCGTCGGCGACGCCTTTGTCATCGACGGCCGTCAGCATGACGACGCTGGCGTTGGAATCCGCCGCCATGATTTCCTTCAACGCGTCCACCCCGTTCATCACGGGCATCTCAAGGTCGAGGAGGACAAGGCCCGGCGTCTTTTCCTTGAACAAGGCGACGCCGTCCGCGCCGTTTTCCGCCTCGCCGACGACCTCGCAGCCCAGGGATTGCAGAATGACGGCGAACAGTCTTTGCGTACTGGGATCGTCATCGACGACGAGGACTTTTAGCTTGGCGGCGTCTGACATGATTTTCGACCGTTACAGTTATGAGATTGCAATGAAGGATAAATCAACGTGCGCGATTCGTGTGGACAACACATAGTCTATGTCGGTCCCGCGACTTAATCCACGATGACGATTGAACGCCAAACGAATAACCTTTTCAAGGGAGTTTGATTCGGCGTGGTTTGGGGGCGCCCCGGCCTTTCGCGCCGGTCAGATCAGGGACCGAATCGTTGCGATTGGCAGGAAAAGCCGCAACGGGTTTGAAGACAGGGGCGTAAAGCCGGTTTGCTCACGTAATAGGCCGGGCTGACCGGACGCTCACACCACTTGTCACTCATCTTCCGACGTGCTGACGGCGACCACGTCCGCTTGGGTGGCGAACCAACACGATTAGCTACGAAGGGCCGTTGCGATGAAATTTGGGCAAAGATAAAGGGCCAGCAACGGTTATTGGCCCTTTATCAGATTAAGATGCTCAATAGAGAATTAGGCCGTTTTGCGCCGCCGCCTCGCTAAGCCCAAACCCACAACACCAATGCCGAAGAGGGCGAGAGTGCCGGGTTCGGGAACGGCGGAACCTGTGGGACCGTCAACAGCAACGGAGAAATTGACCGTGTAAGGTCCCGTGTCGTTGATGTCAGTGGGGCCATTTTGAGTCCCAATCAACTCAGCTATTTCGGCGGTGGGGCTGCCGAGGATACCAGAATCATTACTGAAAAAAACACTTGGTATGTTGAAATCAGCAACCGATTCGAACGCACCGATATTGTTGTCGCCGACACCGATGAAATAGTCGCCCGCGTCAAGATTCAATGTGAGACAACTATCAAGACTGGCCAACACCGAAATCGCCGTACAGGAATTATCATCATCGTCGTCACCGGCCAGACCCTGGCCCAACCCGTTGAACACCAGAAGATTTGCGTCTTCCCCGGGAAACAACATATCAATCGTAATGGTCGTATTGGACCCCAAGCTGAACTTGAAGAGGTCCGTGTCCTGACCGTCCTCAATGGTTCCGGTGATCTGCGTCGTTCCACCTGACAACACCTGCGCGGCAGCGAGGAAATTGCTCGCATCTGCCGTTTCGTTGAAGGTCGTCGCCATCGCGTTCGACAGCCCGATGGCGCTCAGCGCCAAGCCGATTGTAAGACTGCGCACCGCAACGCCCGTCTTTAGAAACCTTCTGTGCAAAACCATATTCATTTCCTTCCACCGATTAAATATTATTCGATTAAATATTATTCGATTAAATATTATTAATCATAATTAATGCAACCATCATGCCACAAAATATATTGTTATTAATCAATTGTTTATAATTTCGGTAAATCGGTAAGTGTAAGAAATTTCGACAGCGCATCTCTGTTCCACCGGTATGATGAATCTAATTTATTGTATGGTTTCAACTGATTAGAACAAGGTTTCGCAGACAATTTTCACTGTAAAATATCCTGACAGTATTGGACGTGGCAATCGCTGAGTTTTCACCTTTGATAGAAATAAAAATGGTTAATACTTATATAGATTGCTTACAAAATGGAGGACGCGGCCTTACGGGTAGAAACAGCACCGGTTCTTTTTTGCGCTTTGGCATGTCTGCTGTTGGCCATAACCGAACCTTTGGTTGACGGCATCTATGTCTGCTTGGAGGCAGGGCCGCCATGAGCATTCGGGGCATTTTCATGGCGGCCAAACGCCACCCCCCGAAAAACTATTTGAGCGTCCCGCCTAAAACGCTACGCTATTCAAAACCCCCCGCGCCGGGGCGGCGCCCCATATTCATCTGCGAGCACATTATGAACAAAGACGACATCACCATTCATTTCGCCCATTCCGCCTATCAATTCTCCACCATGCTGGACAAGCGGGACACGGGGATTAACCATTTTCAGACGTGGACACCGGACGAAACGCGCGCGCGCATCGCCGAGGGCGATGTGTTGATCGCGACGGGGTTCTGGAAGAATGACCTGCTGCCCTTGGCGCAAAATCTGAAATTCATTCAGGTCTGCGGCGCCGGGTACGACCAGTTCGATCAGGACGCCATTCGCGCCCAGGGCGTGCGGCTGGCCAACGCCAGCGGCGTCAATGTGAACGCGGTCAGCGACCACGCCATGGCGTTGACCCTGTCGTTGACCCGGCAATTGCACACCGGGCGCGACAATCAACACGACCATCATTGGCGCGGCATGATTTCCGATCTGGCGAAGCGCGAGGATGAATTGGCGGGCAAGACCATGCTGATTTATGGGCTCGGCAAAATCGGCGGGCGCGTGGCGCGGCTGGCCAAGGCGTTCGAGATGAACGTCATCGGCCTGAAGCGCGATGTGACGACGCCGGTGGACCATGTGGACGAATTGCACCCCTCCGCCGCTTTCGCGGAATTATTGCCGCGCGCCGACGTAATTGTATTGTCCTGCCCGTTGACCGACGAAACCCGCAATGTGGTCGATGCGGCTGCGCTGGCGGCGATGCAGCCGTCGTCCTTTCTGGTCAACGTCGCGCGCGGCGGCTGCGTGGATGAACCCGCTCTCATAGAAGCGCTGCAGGGCGGCGCGATTGCGGGCGCGGGAATCGACGTGACCGTGGAAGAACCGCTGGCCTCCAACTCGCCCTTGTGGAATTTGGAAAACGCCATTGTCACGCCGCACACCGGCGGCGAGACGCGCAAATACGAAGACAACGTCCTCGACATCCTGCTCGACAACCTAGACCGGCTGTTCAGGGGCGAGACGGAGTTGCACAATCAGGTAGTTTGAGGATACTTGAAATTGCCGAATTAGTGCATATATTCCTATTAACGCCAACCGCAGCACGCGTGACGGACGTCGCCAAATGCTAACAAAAGCATACGCATGCTAACAATTTAAAGGGGCGGGGATTAGCATTTTGGCGTTTTTTGGACTTGAAGCGCTACGTCGGATTTTAACGGGAGGACCGCAATGAGTACGTCGAAAACGATGTTCGAGAAAATCTGGGACCGCCATGTGGTCTTGACCCGCGACGATGGACAGACCTTGCTCTATGTCGACCGGCATTTGTGTCATGACGGGTCCCGGCAGGGAATGTCCAAGCTGAAGGCGGCGGGGCACACGGTGCGCAAGCCGGACCAGACCTATGCGACGCCCGATCATTACCGGCCAAGCAACGCCAAAACCATTGATGATTTCCAGGACGCCGGGATGCGCGGCATCGTCGAGGAGCTGGCCGATAACGCCAAGACGTTTGGGTTTCATCATTTCGGATTGGACAGCGACAAGCAGGGCATCGCCCATGTGGTCGGCCCGGAACAGGGCATTACGTTACCCGGATTATTGATGTGCTGCGGCGACAGCCACACGGCGACCCATGGCGCCTTGGGCGCGTTTGCGTTCGGCATTGGCGCGTCGGAAGTCGCCCATGTGTTGGCGACGCAGACAATCTGGCAACGCAAACCAAAATCCATGCGCATCACGGTGAATGGGACGCTTGGGTTTGGCGTTTCCGGCAAGGATGTCGTGTTGGCGATTATCGGCCAGATCGGTACGGCGGGCGCGACGGGACATGCGGTGGAATTTGCAGGACCGGTCATGCGGAACATGGACATGGAAAGCCGTATGACCGTGTGCAACATGACAATTGAAGCGGGAGGACGAAGCGGCATGGTGGCGCCGGACGAGGCCACCTTCGCCTATTGCAAGGGCCGCGAATTCGCACCCAAGGGCGACAAATGGGAAAACGCGGTCGCCGATTGGCGCACGCTGGTTTCGGATGAAGACGCGGTGTTCGATACGGACATAACGGTGGATGGCGACGCCATCGCGCCGATGATCACCTGGGGCACCAGCCCGGAAAATGTAATCCAGGTCACCGATGTGGTGCCGGATCCGGCCGATGAACCGGACCCGAACCGGCGCAAGATACAAGAAGGCGCGCTGGACTATATGGGGCTGACGCCGGGCATGAAAATGACGGATGTCGCCGTGGACAAGGTGTTCATTGGCTCCTGCACCAATGGCCGGATCGAAGATTTTCGCGCTGCCGCCGCCGTGGTGAAAGGCCGCAAGGCGGTTGTGTCCTCCCTGGTCGTGCCGGGGTCGGTTCAGGTGAAACGCCAGGCTGAGGCCGAAGGGCTGGACAAAATCTTCACCGATGCGGGCATGTTTTGGGGCGAGCCCACTTGTTCCATGTGCGTCGGCATGAACGGCGACATTTTGAAACCGGGCGAACGCAGCGCGTCCACATCCAACCGCAACTTCATGGGGCGTCAGGGCGAAGGCGTTCGCACCCATCTGGTCGGACCGGCCATGGCGGCGGCGGCGGCGGTGACGGGAACCTTCGCCGATGTTCGTGATTTGATGGCCAAGTAGGGAGGATTTAACA
>JABJJH010000257.1 GCA_018660965.1 Rhodospirillaceae bacterium
CCATGTCGCCAAGCTTGTGTTCCCGGGCCATGACCCGGGCTCGATCAATCGCTATGGGCGATATGTCAAAGCCCTGGTAGGACAATGCACCGCAGGCCAGTAAATCACGGGCCAGCAACCCTGAGCCGCATCCCAATTCGACAATTCTGCGCCCCTTGACGTGGGGCTTCCCGTAATGGCCATCCGAAACCGCAGAGATGCACTTGAACAATTCGCTATCTTTTCCAACAACGTCGCGGACGGCCGTATTTCATCGTAACGCCCGTCCTCCCACCCGGTGATTTTTTCGTCCCAAAATTCCTGTGGGTTAATCTTGTCCGCCATGCCGCCGCCGCCCTAAATCAACGTCCGCTATTGCTCATCGCGTGGTAGGTGCGCCCGGAGCCGTTCCCGGAAACCGCCAGTGTTCCCAAGGGTAGCGCGTATTGCGACCCGTCTTCCATCGCTTTGAAGCCAACGGTATACGTTCCCGGCTCCAGATTGACGGGCGTCAAACGCCAAGGGGCCATATATCCAATCGCACCGCCACCAAGCGCACCGGTGCCGAGCTTGTCCATGAACGTCGTGGCAATCACGGCCGCGTCGCTGACGGTATTCTCGAATACGACGCTCGGCGCGAAGACTTTTCTTGCTGCAAGGCCTGTGGAGCCGTGAATTTCGCGGCCAACCAAGGTCGGAACGACCGCCGCCGCCTCTTGCGCGAAGAGAATGCCCAAAGGGAATCGGCTTCGATTATTCCAGAACGCGAAGCCTTGCGTGTTTACGCCGTTGAATTGTGCCTCAAACGCCCGGATCTCGTTACGCAACGGCGCCGCCGGCGCGCGCGCGACCAGCGGACCGGTTAATTCCAATGGACCGGATATATAGGGGTTGGTGGCACCTTTCAGGCAATTGCCGTCACGTCCTTCATAGTCGAGGAACAAAAAGTGCGGTGACTCCCGGTGCCGCAAGAATTTCGGCTTTAATGGCGCCAATAACGCCACCCTCTTCAGGAGATCGGCGGGCGCAGACATAATTTTGGCATTCAGTCGCCTTTTCTCCAAGATAATGACGCAGGTTCCGGCCTCGCGCTTTTGCTTCGGCGTTGATGGCAAAATATCGAAAAATGAGCCAACGGTCAGGCGTGCCGGCGCAAGGGATGTCCCGTCAAATACATAACTGGCGACCCGCGCTTCGACGTCTTCATAGCTCCACCCATAATCATCGCGGAAAAACTTCGTCAGTTCCATCATGCCGGGGTACCGATAGGCTTCAACCGCCACGGACGTAAAACCGAACAGGCCGAAGTAAACACAGCGCAAGGCACCGACGCCGACGCAAATGGCCAATATCAAATTTCGATAGGGATAGATCGCCTCTCGGGCAGCCCAGGTCACAAAATGATAGATGCCAAGGCCAGAAAGGATTGCCGCCGCCGGGACAATCACCACCAAATGACGGCCAATGACATACCCCTTGACCGTCACAACGGCGCAAACCAAGAAAATGAAAACGAACAGGCCCAGTGGCTTGATTTCATCTGATGGGTTGGGGGCGAATGGCTGCCGACAGATTTTCTGCACCACAACGGCCACGAAGCCAACGGTTATCGCAACGATAACCAAGTCGAGGCTTTCGAGACCAAATTCGGAAAGTCGGCCCAATTCGCCACCGATCAATCCACGATACGGATCGGCGCTGCTTGATATCACGCGGCCAAACAACTCAAGTTTTAAAATATCATCAAATGAAAAAGGGCTCCCGTGACCAACATATTGGCTCACGAAAAGGCGTTGGAACATATCGGACATGCGGGGAAATCCCGCCTGAGCCTCTTTGATAAGAAAGATCGCGAAGGGGAACGTGAAGCCGACGAACGCGACGAAAACATGGCACCATCCGCCCCACACACGAAACCAAACGAGCGCCAGGGCAAACGCGGCGAGGAGAAATATCACTTGTTGGTGAATTTGACTGGCAATCGCCGACAGGAGAAAGACCAGGAAAATATCGCGTTTATTTTTATGCCGCAGATAAGCATCCATGGTGACAGTAATCAGAACGGCGAACAGCGGCATGAATCCAGGGTTCCAGAAAATGGCGACCGTTCTCATCAAGCCCGACGACGCATAAAGTGTCGTGATCAGCGCTGCGGGCAAGGCACCGTAAATTCGATAGGTGTACGCATAGATGGCAAATATCGAAGCGACGACCATGAGGGTGCGAAGCACCTCGGGCG
>JABJJH010000255.1 GCA_018660965.1 Rhodospirillaceae bacterium
CTGTTTTGTACATATGCGTTCGTTTGAGCAAGTACTTGTTGGGTCAATTGTTGGTTTATACTATCAAGCACGCTAAATGGCACGAGTTCGGAATCGGCCTTGCTCAGCGCATTTTGGTAAACTCCAACGGCCTTCACTATCCGCTTGCGTTCGGCAAATTCATTTTCTTCATTTCCATCGAACTTGCCGGAGACGGTGTTCTTGATTTCGGTGAGAACGTTGTGAATCGAATGTCCGGAAAATTGCTCTTCCCATCTGCTCATACCGTCGCCTCCACTTCATATTTGGAATTCAGGCTCAACTAACATCGGCTACCCCATCATTCTTCATGCTGGCACATAGCGTTGCACATTTATGTCATCCGCCCGTTCTCGGGCCTTGGCGACGTCGTGGGCCGTTTGCATGCGCAAGAGCAGCGCCATGGACACGCCGAAAGCCTTTTCGAGCCGCATCGCGACATCGGGACTCAATCGCGCTTTGCCATTGACGATATCGGAAAGCGTCGCCCGCCTCATCCGGGTAATTTCAGCGGCCTTTGAAATGCTGAGATTCAGAGGCTCGAATATTTCTTCAAGGATAAAGGCGCCAATGGAGGGCGGCGTCATCCCCATTTTAATCGGTTCATTGCTCATCAGTGTTAATCCTCCAAATCCAGATCGTAAATCCGGTCATTCTCAACGCGGAACGTGATGCGCCAGTTGCCCGTCAGGGTAATTGACCAGGCGCCAAGACGGTCACCGCGCAGTTGGTGCAAGCGCCAACCGGGCATGGCGTCAAGTTCCGCCATGGATTCAGCTTCATCAATCGCGGCGAGGATATTACGAAGTCTTTGAATACGGTTTTGCGGTAACCCTCTCGCCTGACCTTTTTCAAAGAACTGACGCAGCCCTCTGTGGCGGATTGAATAAATATCCATCGCTGTACTGTACGTAATATCGTACAGAAATCAAGTGGGGCTAATCACAGGTCGTGCTAAACGAAGTCATTTAGCAGGAAATGGGCTCGTTAAATTTCAAAATTTACCTTGCCCCTTGAAAATCCCCCATTTATGATTATATGCCTATTTATCGATACGTCGCCAAAATGGCGCCGGGCCGCGAAATGATAACCAATGCTAACCCATGCATACTGAAAAAGGGCCTTGGGGTTATCATTTCACCCACAGCATGGGCCGGAAGCGCGAATCCGGTTGTTTGTGGTCGGGGCGATATGGCAATACTTCAAGACCCCGTCACACCACCCCGTCACTCCCGTTGCACACACAAGGAACCGCGACATGCCAGACACCACGCCCAGCGCGATCCAGGACGCCCCGGAAACGCTTGTTGATTCCGCCATGGTCGGCGAAGGCTGGCCCTCGGTTCAGCCGGGGGCCGACCCTGTCCTGTACGGCCATGTGGATTTGGAGCCCAAGGGCGCGTTCGAGGTGCGCAGCCTGCAGACCTTCACCCTGACCTATACGGTGGGCCGCTTCGGGCTGGATGACACCGGCGCCATTCGCGTCGTGTTCCGCGCCATGGGCGACGCGGGCGCGTTGCAGACCAGCAACCCCAAGGCCGAGAACTACGTCACCGCAACCGCCAGCAACGGCGTCACCCTGACGGTCGCGTATACGCGGCGCGGCGTCAGCGCACGGCCACGCTGGAAGGCGTTGAGCATCGGCGTGTCGGGCGGGTATCTGAGCGAGGGGGATACGATCACCATCGTGTTCGGCGACACCAGCGGCGGGTCGCCCGGCATGCGGATGCAGACCTTTGTGGAGGCCGGGTTCGAGTTCAAGGTGTTGGCGGATGTCTGCGCCGTCGGCCAGTTCATGCCGATTCCCAACACGCCCAGCATCGCCATCGTGCCCGGCGAACCGGCGGTGTGGCGCGCGGTGCTGTCCAGCCTGCGCCGCCCCGGCGAGTCCTTTCAATTCGGCCTCAAAGCCGAAGATTCATGGGGCAACCCGACCCAGCACGCCAAGGGCAGTTTTATATTCGAGACCACCGTGCCGGTGAACAATCTGCCGGACCGGTTCGACTACCCGCTGGGCGAACGCGCGGTGACGTTTGAGGATTTGAGCGTGGATGCGCCGGGCGAATTGCGCATCACCGTGCGCGACGCCGATAGCGGCGCCGTGGTTGCGTCTTCCCACCCGATGATGATCCGCGAGGGTCAATACGGCGGGTACTGGGGCGATCTGCACGGGCAAAGCGGCGAGTCGATTGGCATCGGCACGTCGAAATCCTATTTCGACTTCGCCCGCAACAAGGCGTTTCTGGACCTGACCAGCCATCAGGCGAATGATTTTCAGGTCAACAACGCGTTCTGGAAATTCCTCAACGAATTGACCGCCTATCACCATCAGGACGGCCGGTTCGTCACCTTCCCCGGATATGAATGGTCGGGCAACACCGCCGTCGGCGGCGACCGCAACGTGTATTTCCGCACCGAGGGACGACCCATTCGCCGGTCCTCGCACGCCCTGTTGCCGGAACGCCACGATCTGGATACCGACGCGCCGAACGCCAATCTGTTGTTCGAGGCGATGAAGGACGAGGATTGCGTCATCTTCGCCCATGTCGGCGGGCGCTATGCGGATATCAAATACGCGCATGACCTGAAGCTGGAAAGCGCGATGGAGATTCACTCCGCCTGGGGCACGTTCGAATGGCTGTTGACCGACGGCTTCCCGCTCGGCCATCGCAGCGGCGTGGTGTGCAACAGCGACGGCCACAAGGGCCGCCCCGGCGCCAGTTATCCCGGCGTGTCGATGTTCGGCGCCTATGGCGGGCTGACGTGTTTCTACGCCGAGGAACTGACCCGCGACGGCATCTTCGACTGCCTGCGCAAGCGCCACCATTACGGCACCACCGGCACGCGGCTGCATCTGGACGTGCGCGCCGCCCTGCCCGCTGGCGGCCAATTATTCGACCGCGACCCCAACGCCTTCGACGACGCAACCTCGCAAACGGTGAACGAGGTCATGATGGGCGACATCGTGCAAACCGGCGGAGACAACCTCACCCTGAACGTGGAAATCGCGGCGCAGGCGCCCATCGAACGGGTTGAGATTCGCAACGGCGCGGAAGTCCTGAAAACCGTGCGCGGGTACGACGCATCCGATCTGGGCGAACGCATCCGCGTCATCTGGAGCGGGGCGGAATACCGGGGCCGCGGCCGCGAATCCAGTTGGATCGGCCGCGCCAGGTTCGGCAACGCGGTCGTCCGGCGCATGGCGAAAATCAACGCCTGGAACCACGAACGTCAACTCGAAGTC
>JABJJH010000442.1 GCA_018660965.1 Rhodospirillaceae bacterium
AGATTCACGCCGTAGATTCACGCCGTAGATTCACGCCGTAGATTCACGCCGTAGATTCACGCCGTAGATTCACGCCGTAGATTCACGCCGTAGATTCACGCCGTAGATTCACGTTGACAATTTCGTTTAAATGTTCATTGTTTGTTCTCATCAAAATGAGAACATTGTTATTATGTTTACCCTCAAAAACCAACCCTCAGAACTCGCTCTGGTGCTGTACGCCTCCCGGGTTGCGGCGGGGTTCCCGAGTCCCGCGGACGATCATGTCGAAGGCAAGCTCGACCTGAACCAGCATCTCATTCGGCGCCCGACCGCCACCTTTTTCATCCGGGCGGAAGGCGAATCCATGAAGGACGCCGGGATTTTCGATGGCGATCTGCTTGTCGTCGATCGGGCTATTACCCCTCGGGACGATGATATCGTCATCGCCGTTCTGCACGGCGAACTGACGGTCAAGCGTTTGCGGAATCCGAAACCGGGCTGGGTGTTGACGGCGGAAAACCCGGCCTTTCCGGATATCCTGCTGAATGACGCAGGGTGCGATATCTGGGGCGTCGTCACCCACAGTATCCGCCACCATTGTGCGCGCTAGAGTATCCGCCATGGCGACATTTGGTCTGGTTGATTGCAATAATTTTTATGTTTCCTGCGAACGGGTTTTTCAGCCCAGGCTCGCAGATCGCCCCGTCGTTGTGTTGTCCAACAACGATGGCTGTGTGGTCGCCCGGTCCCAGGAAGCCAGAGCGCTCGGCATCGCCATGGGGACGCCGTTTTTTAAGGTGCGCGGCGTTATCGAACGGCATGACGTCGCCGTCCTGTCCTCTAATTACGCCTTGTATAGTGATCTTTCGGAACGGGTGATCAGCATCCTGGCCGCGGCGGCGCCCGACCATGAGGTGTACAGCATCGACGAGTGTTTTCTCGACCTCGCCCGCCGGGCCGTTCCGGATTTGAACGCGTGGTGCCGGGATCTCCGCACGCAAATCCAGCGCTGGACGGGCATCCCCGTATCGGTTGGCGTCGGGTCCACCAAAACGCTGGCCAAACTCGCAAGTAAGATTGCGAAGGCGGCGCCGGAAGCGGATGGCGTTTTCGACTTAACGCGCGACGATGCGAAAGGGATAGTGGCGAGGCTGCGCGAAACCCCGGTCGGGGATGTCTGGGGTGTTGGTGGGCGTTCGTCGAAAATGCTTGTCGAACGCGGCGTCCATACAGCCCTCGACCTTCGCGATGCGCCCGATGGCTGGGTCCGGCAGCGGATGGGCGTCGTCGGGCTCAGAACCGTGCAGGAGTTACGGGGCGTCGCCTGTTATGACCTGGAAAGCCAGCCCGCCCCGAAACAGGCCACCTGTTGTTCGCGCACTTTTGGCAAGGCCGTCACGGATAAAGGGCAGGTGCGCGATGCGATCATCGCCTTCGCGGAACGCGCCGCCGAGAAAATTCGACACGCGGGACAAGTCTGCGGCGCCATACAGGTCTCCATCGCCACCGACCGATTCGATGCGAACGCGGCGCAATACAAGACGGCGGCCTCGACCACTTTCATGACGCCGACCGCGGACAGCCGCGCGATCGTCGCCGCCTCTCTGCGGATACTGGAAAGCCTCTGGCGGGACGGCTTCGCATATCGCGGGGGCGGCGTCCTTCTGTTGGATTTGTCTCCGGCGGAGAATGTCGCGCGGTCCCTGTTTGATTACGGGCTTGATTACGGCGCGGCGGGCGAAGATCAGTTGATGAAGGCTATCGACCGGATCAACGGTCGTTTTGGTCGCGGCGCCGTCGGTCTGGGCCTGGCGACGGCGAACGCTCAATGGCGTATGTCCCAAAAGCATCTGTCGCCGCGTTTCACCACCCGATGGCGAGACATTCCAAAAGCCCGGATCGAAGGCGGCTCCGCGCAAGGCGTCTTGTGAAACCGGGCGCCGTCGCTGGAAATGCCGACGGGGGAAATGCCGACGGGAAACTTGGACTCTCGCGATATTGTGGTTAACCTAACCGGACAATCATCACAGGAGGAGGCGCATCCTATGAACCATGTCAGATATATGGATAGAATTCGCGATTACTATCTGAGCCAGGGCTACGAAAAGCCGTATGAATGGGCGAATTACGATCAGGTCCCCTTCGCGCCGCTTAAAAAGCCGCTCTCGGACTCCAGGGTCATCCTGTTTTCAACCTCCGACGTTTCGGTGCGGCGCGAGGATGGCGATGCGCTGTCGGCGGCGGAAACCACCGTTGGCGAAGTCTACTCTGTTCCGTGGGATACACCGGTTGAGAAGCTGTATAGCCGCCAGGAAAGTTTTGATCGCTACGCCACGAATTTGGACGATTTGAACTCCTATTTGCCGTTGACCCGGCTGGAGGAATGCGTCGAGGCCGGTCGTATTGGCGCGGTGACGTCAAACTTCCATAACGTCAATCGCGGTTACAGCAAGCGGCTGATGATGGAGACCGCGGCCCCGGCGGCGTTGGCGGCGTGCCGCGAGGAAAAGGCCGACATCGCAATTCTGACGCCCGTCTGACCCGTCTGCCACCAGACCGTGAGTCTGGTTGCCCGGCATTTGGAGGAAAACGGCA
The DNA here is from genome assembly GCA_018660965.1 of Rhodospirillaceae bacterium. GTDB lineage: Bacteria > Pseudomonadota > Alphaproteobacteria > UBA8366 > JABJJH01. The sequence continues at coordinate 2,578 of JABJJH010000442.1, forward strand.
TCCCCACGGTCATCATTGGCGCGGCCAGGGATATTGTCGAGCATTGCGGCGTGCCGCGCTTCGTCTTCGTGGATTTTCCGTTGGGAAGCCCGTGCGGCGAACCGTTCGACACGGATATGCAACGGCGGATCGTCAACGCGTCGCTCGACTTGCTGGAAACGGCGGACGGCCCGAGAACTACCGTGGAAATGCCGCTTGTCTGGACGAAGGGCGAGGCGTGGAAGGACAGTGTCTTCACCGTCGACCAGCCCTTCCTGACCGAAGAGCAGTTGAAGAACTGGGAAGTGCGGAAGCAACGGTATCGCGATCAAAAATCCGCCGAATAACGATCCCCGGGTAAACCACGGGTGAAGAACGCGGTCGTATTTCGGACTAAGGCGGTAGCGGCCGATAAACGGTAACACCGTTTGCCTTGGCGCTGCTTCCTTACCGCGCCCGGTGATCGCGATCCAATCCGGGTTTCTTTGGATGCGGATAGGGATGGTGAAAATCCCGCTCCACGTGATCAATCGCCGCCAGCCGGTCGCAAGCGTCGCGGTACACCTCGGCGATGGCGTCCTCGGTGCGATAGTGCCCGGCGATATCGGCGACGAATTCGGAATTTTCATCGGGGGGATTGTCCCGGTACCAGCGCACCGTGCGCGCAATCGCGTCCAGGGTCGGCACGCGGTCGCGGTAACCAAGTTCGGATTTGATCTTGAAGAGATCGAAAATCTGATGGTTCGACGGGCCGCTGAACATCATCAAGCTGCGCGACGAATAGGCGTATTGATCGGGGACGCCGATCACTTCGAGCGCGCCGCCCATCTCCTTGCCCACCACCTCGATCCATTGCGCCAGGGTGAGCTGTCGTTCGTCGCCGCAATTGTATATCTGTCCGGCGGCGATATCGGGCTGTTGCGCGGCCAGCAAGACCGCATGGGCGACGTTTTCCGAATACCCGCGACTCGTCACCGTCAAGCCGCCGTCGGGTAGTACGATATAAGGCCGCTTGTCCATGAACCGGCGCATGATCGCCCAGATTTTAGGGGTCAGTTGCCGGGGCCCGTAGACGGTGGGATAGCGAAAATGGGTGGCGCTGAAGCGGCCTTCCGCGTGGCCTTGCATCACCGCGTCCTCGGATATCCGAACGAGGTATCCGAAGCGGAATTCTTCCTCGCTCGCCACCTTGGGCGCGTCCTCGCGCAGGGGCGTCTCCAAACCGGCGGGGAATAAAGCCCCCGGCGTCAATGTCCCGCGATAGCACGGCGCGCCGCCAACGGTGATGAGCCGGTCGGTGTGGTCGCCAACGATTTCAGCGATATAGCGGATACGGCCATAGGTCGCGACGATCAGATCGAACGTTCGCCCCCGAAGCGCGTCGCGCAACGTTTCGCGGAAATGCGGATCGCCGATAATGCGTTCCACCGAGCGTGGGATTTCGTCGCTGTCATGGGTCCCGCGATGCATGATCGAAACGTCATAGCCCTGCGCGATCAGACCGTTCACCAAATACGGCCCGGTCGGTCCCGTTCCGCCTATCACGAGCGCTTTCATCGGCTACGCCGCGATGGGCTTTTCACGACCCAATTGAGTGCGGTGCATGATGCGGCGATGGGCGCCCGCATGCGCGTCGCGGTGGTGCATGACGCAGCGGTTGTCCCACAACAGCATGTCGCCGGGTCGCCAATCGTGGTGGCCCCATTCGAATTTCGCCTGGGTGGCGTGGTCCCACAGAAAGTCGAGCAGTTCCTCGCTTTCCGCGCGATCCCAGCCGGTGACGTATTGCGAGGGGAATATCCGGCGGCGGCCCAGATACAACGCCTTGCGCCCGGTCACCGGATGCAGCCGAACCAACGGATGGTCGGGGCCCGGCACGTCGGCCAGGGTTTGCGGCGCGGTCACGCCGGGGCGCAGCACGCCGGCGGAATTGCGGGTCGAATCCTGTTTGGTGCGGAGCCCGGCGATCCGCGTCTTCACCTCGTCGGGCAGGGTTTCATAGGCCATGTATTGATTGGTGAAGGATGTCGCGCCGCCGTCGGGCGGGACTTCAAGCGCGCGCAGGAAACTGCCCGCGGGCGGCGTCTCGATATAGGAATTGTCGCTGTGCCATACGTCCTCGCCGCTGCCCAGTCCCTCGTTCTCCATCACCGGAACGCCGTCCGGTCCCAGATTGGAGATCACCGCGATTTCCGGATGCGCCGCCACCCCGTCGCCGGGCGCGCGGCCCTGTTTTTCAAAATACGCCCGGCTGGCCCCGACGGCGGGCGGGCCGAACAAGGCCGAGGCCGCGATATGCTGGGCGTCGGAAATATCCTGGTCGCGAAACAGCAACACCAGATGTTCCGCCCATGCGGCGTTCAACGCGGCGGTGGTTTGGCCACCGACGGGTTGGGTGAAATCGACGCCGCGCACTTCGGCGCCCAGCGGTCCGCCGGTGGGGATGATGGTGAGGGCGTCTGCGGCGTTGGCCATGGGCGTCTCCTGTTTCGCGCGAAAGAAAGAATTGGCATTTACGGTAAACCGTTGCCTAAAGTTACGCACGGGTAAATGGACGAGGGGGAGCATTCGATGCAATTTGGAATCATGATGCGCGGGCAGTTTCCACAAGGCGACCGCGTCGCCGACCGGTTCGAGGAACTGTTGGAACAGGCTCGCATGGCCGAACGGCTGGGCTATAACTCGATCACCAAGGGCGCGCATTACAGCACCCATCCCCTGCAGGACCTTCAACAAATCCCGTTTCTGTGCCGCGTCGCCGCCGAAGCGCCAAGTTTGCGCCTCAACACCGGCGTCCTGCTGTTGCCGTTGCACAAGCCGCTCGATGTCGCCGAACAGCTCGGCACGCTGGACATCATGACCAACGGTAAGGCGATCTTTGGCTGCGGGGTCGGCTATCGCGATATCGAGTTCAAGGCGTTCGGGACGTCGCGGACGCAGCGCGGCAAGCGGTTCGAAGAAAATTTGACCGCCATCAAGCGCCTGTGGACCGAAGAAACCGTGACGATGAAGGGCTCGCATTTCGAACTGGATGAGGCGTCGTGTTCGGCGAAGCCCGTCCAGCAACCGCACCCGCCGATCTGGATTGGCGCGACGGCGGACGCGGCGATCCAGCGCGCGGCGCGCATGGGGACGTGTTGGTATTCCGGCCCCAGCGACCGGCTCGACATTGTGGCGGGGCAGGTGGACACCTACAAGCGCGCACTGGATGGGGAAGACAAACCGTTCCCCGACGAATTCCCGGTGCGGCGCGAGGTGTTCGTCGCCAGGACACGGGAAGAAGCGTTCCGGGTCGCCGGCGAACCGATCATGAATAAATACAAGGCCTACCACGCCTGGGGGCTGGGCAGCTCGCGCGCGGGCAAAACCGAGGAACTGGCGCAATCCTTCGAGGATATGGCCCGGGACCGGTTCCTGATCGGGTCGGTGGACGACGTGGCCGAACAGATCATCAAGTTCAACAAGCGGGTCGGCATGAACCACATCGTCATGAGCATGCACTGGCCGGGGATGGACGTGTCCCGCTCCATGGAAACGATGCAGCTTATCGCCGAAGAGGTCTTCCCGAGGGTTCGCCAGGGTATCTGAGGGCGCGACATTTGAGGGCGCGACATTTGGCGCGGCTTGTTCGGCGCTTCCGGTCTTCCTATAATTTTGCCGAACACGTCATTTCCACAAAGGTCGAGGCGCGCCATGGCTTCCACGAAGACGATCACGATCACCCCGTTATCGGACCACACGGGCGCCGAGGTCGAAGGCGTCGATTTGTCAAAACCCATCGACGCGGAAGTGCGCGCGCGGTTGAACAAGGCCTTCGTCGATCATTCGGTTCTGGTGATGCGCGATCAGACACTATCGGCGCCGCAAATGTTGGACGCGGTGAAATTGTTCGGCGAGGTGTTCCATCAGCAAAACACCCGGTTCGCGCTGCCCGAATGCCCTGAAATTCACTACATTTCGAACCAGGACAAATACGACGACGGCTCGCGCTATATCCCCGGCGCGGGCTATCACACGGACCATTCCAACGCGGTCGAGCCGCCCAAGGCGACGGTGCTGCTGGCGCTGGAATTGCCCGATAGCGGCGGCGACACGCAATACGTCAACATGCAGGAAGCCTATGACGGGTTGCCGGAAGACACCAAACGCCGGATCGATGGCTTGAAGGCGGTGCAGGTGTATCAAAGCCGCCACAGCACCCGAAAACTGACCGGGTTGTCGGCGGAAAACCGCGCACGGGTCGCGGATTCGGTTATTCACCCGATTGTCCGCACGCACCCCGAAAACGGCCGCAAGGGTCTTTTCATCAACCCCATCCGCATCGATGACATCGTCGGCATGGAGGAGGCCGAGACGCTTTCCCTGATGGACGAACTCATGGCGCACGCGACCCAGGACAAATACCAGTACTGGCACAAATGGCGCGTCGGCGATCTGGCCATGTGGGACAACCGGTGCCTGCTGCACAAGGCGAACCCCGATTACGACATGGACCAGATGCGCTATCTTTACCGCGTCATGCTGAAAGGCGACGCGCCGTATTAGACCGGATCAAGATTGATCCAACTCAATTCATGAGATGGATTGATTTTGTGAATCCGGTCTACATCAATAAGATAGAGCAGATTCACAGTCATGTTGGATCGCCGAAGGCGATTCCGAAAATACCTGATATGCTCTTTGTTTATCCTGTTAGGGGCATGACGCCGTCGCCGAAGGCGTTCATCATCTCGATGCTTTGATCGAAGGACGGCGAGCGGAAATCGAACACCAGTTCCGACACGCC
>JABJJH010000369.1 GCA_018660965.1 Rhodospirillaceae bacterium
AATGTCACCGGCTGGATTCTCGAAGTCGACCGGGGGCGCGGTATTCCCTACGAAGGCAATTACTCGGCCTGGCTCGAACAAAAAGAAAAACGCATGGCGCATGAAGAACGCGCCGACGACGCGCGGGCGCGGGCGTTGGCGCAGGAACGGGAATGGATCGGCGCAAGCCCACGCGCCCGCCAGGCCAAGTCCAAAGCGCGAATTTCCGCCTACGAAGAACTTTTGGCGGCAAGTCAAAACGCCGTGAATGACAATGCGCAAATCGTTATTCCCATCCCGCCGCGCCTTGGCGGCCTGGTCATGCAAGCCGATCATCTGAGTAAGGGATTTGGCGACCAACTGCTGATCAACGATTTGTCCTTCATGCTACCGCCCGGCGGCATTGTCGGCGTCATCGGCCCCAACGGCGCCGGCAAGACCACTATGTTTCGCATGATCACAGGGCAGGAAGAACCCGATGGCGGAACGCTGCGTCTCGGCGAGACGGTTCAATTGGGCTATGTCGACCAATCCCGCGATTCGCTGGACCCGAACAAGACGGTGTGGGAGGAAATCAGTCAGGGCGAGGACGAAATCGACCTTGGCAAGCGCCGCACGCCCAGCCGCGCCTATGTCGGCTCGTTCAACTTCCGCGGTCCCGACCAGCAAAAGAAAGTCGGCCAACTATCGGGCGGAGAACGAAATCGCGTTCATCTCGCCAAGATGCTGCGCACCAGCGCCAACGTGCTGCTGCTGGACGAACCGACCAACGATCTCGACGTCGATACGCTTCGCGCGCTGGAGGAATCGCTGCTGGCGTTTGCGGGCTGCGCGATGATCATCAGCCACGACCGCTGGTTCCTGGACCGCATGTGCACGCACATCATGGCGTTCGAGGGCGATAGCGAAGTCGTCTGGTTCGAAGGCAATTACGATGATTACGAAGTGGACCGAAAACGCCGCCTTGGCGCGCTGGCGGACCAGCCGCACCGCATCAAATACAAACCGCTGACGCGTTAATACGCGACGCGGCAGTCAGCCAGGGCCGATTATTTTGATTTCAGAGAAACGGTCTTCTTGCGCAGCGCGTCGAGAAGCGCCTCGATGTCGCCGCCGTTTTGACGAATCACGGCGGTGAATTCTTCGCGCTGGGTAACGCTCATGCTGACGCCCTCGACCCGGACATCGACAATCTTGTAGCGGCCCTTAGCGTTGTTGACCTGCCAATCAACCCGGATTGGCGGGCTGCCGTCCGTCGCGACAATTTCCGACAACACAATGGAGTCGCCCCGCGCCGTCGGCTTGGTCGCACGCTTGATGTCGAAGCTCTGCCCGGAATACTGCGAGAATCGGGACGCATAGGTCACGACAATCAAATCCTCAAACAGTTGATTGTACTGTTTGATCGCCTCCGCGCTGGCGCTCCGCGCGTAACGTCCCAAAACAAAACGACCGATCCGCCGCACATCAAAGCCGTCCCTGAGAAGGCTGCGAAATCTATGCTCCCGCTCGCCTTCGGAGATATCCTTAACGGTCAAAACCTTTATGGCCTGGTCGCCAAGGGATTTGACGAAATCGCTGCTCGCTTCGCTGGCCGTCGCCGTTGCGGAAGACCCGGGCGACACGGCACACAACACGCCCAGCATCAACCCACCCAGGGTCTGGAGGAGTCGGCGACGTTCAAGCATGCGCATCAATTCTTCAGTTGCGCGCTCTGATCGAGGAATTTGTCCCCGTCATCGAACGAAATGCTTGGCGAGGGAATAGAATCGCCCGCGTCGCCATTGGTGATCGCGTCTGTCCGCAATTGCCGGTAGAGGCTGCGGATGGTGGTGTAGAAATCCAGCGAGGATTTTTCCATATCGTCCAGACTCTTAATGTGCCGGGATCGCAAATCAACGCCATGGACGCCAAACCGGGACACCGTCGCTTCGACATGGTCCGTGTTGTCGGCCCACGCATTGAACGGATCGACGAAGCTGTCGACCAACAAGCCAATCGCGTCACGCGGGTTGGACGGCCCCAACACCGGCAGCATGATATAAGGGCCTTCGCCGAACCCCCAGACGGCCAATGTCTGACCGAAATCCTCGTCGCGGAACTTCGCGCCAAGGTCGCCGGCCGGATCTCCGAAGCCGCCGAACCCAATAATCGTGTTGGTCACGAAGCGCGACAATGTCACTTGGGCGGCGGCCTGATCCCCTTGCAGGATATTGTTCGCCAGAATGATCGGCGTGCGCAGGTTATGCAGGAAATTGCGAATGCTGTCGCGAAGGGTTTGCGGCAAATTATCCCGATACGTCTTGGCGACCGGTTTGATGAACCCGTTATCCAACGCCTTGTTGAAGCTGTAGACGCCCCGATTAAAAGGTTCGATCGGGTCGTTCGCTTCATTGTAAGACGCGCGCGCGTCCGGGTCCGACGGCACACCCGCGCACGCCGTGACCGACGCGACGGCGGCCAGGGCGAACGCCGTGCGTAAAATGACGCGCATGGCGAAACCGCGCTGAGCGCCACTCCCTTCACCAGAAGGCGTCTGGTCAAGGTCCACGGAATTTACATTTGTACGGTTAATCACAGTTTTTGACTCGATCCTATGAATATAGACTTCACTTCGACGTTCCTGGATTCAGCTTGTCATTGGACTCAATTGTCGAATTTGGAAAACCTTTGATTGACGCGCTTTGCACTTCACGTATTTACCCAGAGTCGCAGGAGAAATTAACAACATTTTAGCGCGTAGGCCTAATTTTTCCATTTCTCCTCAAGAAGCGACCACATCAGAAACCGAGTCCTGCAATTAGCATAAGCAATTTCAGAACACCATAAAAGAACGGCGCCGATAACATGCTTGCACCTCAAGTGTTGCAAAAATATCTCGCTTAAAACGCCTTGAAATCAAATGTATCGGGCATTTTAGCTAGTCTGGACGTAATAATATTCTTGAATTACATAAAGACATCATTATATATTTATGGATCGAAATTACCGAGCCCGTTAAAAACCGCCGTGGAGACATTGGCCTTGGAGACCCTGTTACAAGCGATGCGCGCCGTCGCCGAGCCGACACGGCTTCGGCTGTTGGCGTTGTGTGCGCGGTCGGAATTGACGGTGACGGAGCTGACGCAAATTTTGGGTCAAAGCCAGCCCCGCGTGTCACGGCACCTCAAGCTTCTCGTCGAAGCCGGCGTGCTGGACCGGTTTCGCGAAGGCACTTGGGCGTTTTACCGGTTGAGCGATATTGAGCCTTGCGCGGCGCTGGCGCGGTTGATCGTCGCGCATATTCCCGAAGACGACGAAACCCGCAGACTCGATCTGGAGCGGTTGGACAGCGTAAAAGCGGCGCGCGCCGAAGCGGCGGCGGCGTATTTCAGACAAAACGCGGCGCGATGGAGCGAAGTGCGAAGTTGTTACATCGAGGATCGCGAAATCGAAAAATCGTTATTACGAATATTACCCACCACCGATGTAAGCGAATTATTGGATATTGGCACCGGCACGGGTCGTATTCTGGAACTTTACGGATCGACAACGGATCGCGCGGTGGGAATCGACCTTTCCCGTGAAATGCTGGCGGTCGCGCGCGCCAACCTTGAAAACGCCGGCTACGCCAATTGTCAGGTCCGCCAGGGCGATATGTACCAGTTGCCAGCGCCCAGCGAATCATTTGGCGCGGCCGTCGTCCATATGGTTCTCCATTACGCCGACTCACCCGGCGCGGTGATTGCGGAAGCCGCCCGGGTATTGCGGGCTGGCGGACGCCTCGTCATCGTGGATTTCGCGCCGCACCGCGAAGAATCCTTACGCGTGGATCACGCCCATCGGCGTCTGGGATTTTCCGACCGGGAAGTTGACCGATGGTGCCGCCGCGCTAATCTTGTTCCCGAAACGCCGGTTCACCTGCCGGGGGACCCGTTGACCGTGACATTGTGGTCCGCGACGAAACCAAACGCGCCCACAGAAGTCCCCGGCGCGGAACGGGAACTCGCCGTCGCGTCCGCGTGACGCTCTTCGCACGCACCATAAAAACAACTATAGAGACGAATCGTGACAACTCCCCCTAATGCGCCGCCAAACGTCAGCTTTGAATTCTTCCCGCCGAATGACGATTCGGGTGAAGCCCGCCTCTGGACCGTTCTCGACCGTCTGGCGCCGTTGCAGCCCGCCTTCGTGTCGGTAACCTATGGGGCGGGCGGGTCCACGCGTGTGCGCACGGATCGCGTCGTTCGCCGCATCCATGATGAATCGGGCGTACCCGTGGCCGCGCATTTGACCTGTGTCGGCGCCAGCCGCGCCGATGTCGATGACGTGGCGCGCGGTTGGCATAACAACGGCATTCGCCATATCGTCGCGTTGCGCGGTGACGCCCCGGCCGGGGTGGACCACTACCAACCGCACCCCGAAGGCTACGAAAACGCGGCCGCCCTCGTTAAAGGTCTTCGCGACATCGGCGATTTTGAAATTTCCGTCGCGGCTTATCCCGAAAGCCACCCGGATTCCCCGACGACGGAAGCCGATCTGGACAATTTAAAACGCAAGATCGACGCCGGGGCGACGCGCGCGATCACACAATACTTCTTTGACGCTGACGTTTTCCTGCGATTTCGCGACCGGGCCGCAGCGGCGGGAATCACCGTGCCGATCATTCCCGGTATCCTGCCGGTCACGAATTTTGCGAAGGTGGTCGAATTCAGCGCGCGATGCGCGACCACCGTTCCGGACTGGATGGCGACGCTGTTCCTGGGCCTGGACGCCGACCCGGAAACCCGAACGATGATCGCGCTGTCCGTCGCAGTGGATCAATGCCGCGCGCTGCAAGCCGAAGGCGTCGGCAATTTTCACTTCTACACCCTCAATCGCGCCGACTTGAGCTACGCCATTTGTTGGCGGCTCGGGTTGCGACCGCGCCAACTGGAAGCTTGATCCATGAGTAAATTTCTTAAAACGCTGCGCGAACGGGTCTTGTTGTGCGACGGCGGCATGGGCAGCCGCGTGCAGGCGCTCGATCTTGACGTTGAGCGGGATTACCGGGGCGCGGAAAACTGCACGGAGGTCTTGAACCTCTCCCGCCCCGATCTGGTGCGCGACATTCACGCCGGCTATCTGGCGGCGGGCTCGGATTGCGTCCAGACCAACAGCTTTGGCGGTTCGCCCATCACGTTGGCCGAGTTCGACCTGCAGGACCAGGCGTTCGACATCAACAAGATCGCCGCCGAAATCGCCCGCGACGCCATCAACGCCGCCACCGCCCACGATCAACCCAACGACCGGGACCGCTTCGTCCTTGGCTCAATTGGACCCGGCACGCGATTGCCCAGCCTCGGCCACATCCCCTATGACGAACTGGAGGCGGCGTTTGAAATCCAGGCCGCCGGATTGATCGCGGGCGGCGTCGACGCCATTCTCGTCGAAACGTGCCAGGATCCGCTGCAAATCAAAGCCGCCGTCAACGGCGCCAAACAAGCCATCGCCGCGCAACAAAAGGACGACCCGGCGGCGGCGCGCACGCCGATCATGGTGCAGGTCACCGTGGAAACCACGGGAACCCTGCTGGTCGGCGCGGACATCGCCGCCGCCGCGACCGCGATTGAGGCGCTGGGCGTCGATTCTCTCGGCCTGAACTGCGCCACCGGCCCCCAGGAAATGGCCGAACACGTCAAATGGTTAAGCGAGAATTGGACCAAGCCAATCAGCCTGCAACCAAACGCCGGTCTTCCCGAACTGGTCGATGGCGCGCCGTACTACCCGCTACGGCCCCAGGAAATGGCCGACTGGCTGCGCCGATTCCTCAAGGAAGACGGGCTAAATCTGATTGGCGGCTGCTGCGGCACCGACATCGACCATATCGAAGCGCTGGACGCGATGCTGCGCGAAGAAGCCGCCGATGGCTACCGACCGACGCCCAAGCAACGCGACGCCCAGTGGACCCCGGCGCTTGCGTCATTATACGGCGCGGTTTCCTACCGTCAGGAAAACGCCGTGCTGTCCATCGGCGAACGCTGCAACGCGAACGGCAGCAAGAAATTTCGCGAACTCCAGGAAGCAGGCGACTGGGACGCTTGCGTTGAAATGGGTCGCGACCAGGTTCGCGAAGGCAGCCACGCCATCGATGTCTGCGCCGCCTTTGTCGGTCGCGATGAATTATCCGAAATGTCGGCGCTGGTTTCCGGCATGCGCGGCGCCGTCAACGCGCCGCTGGTGATCGATTCCACGGAATTGCCCATCCTGGAGGCCGCGTTGCGTCTGTATGGCGGCAAACCCGTCATCAACTCGATCAATTTCGAGGACGGCGAGGAACCGGCCCGCAAACGGCTGGAACTGGCGCGCAAGTTCGGCGCCGGGGTCATCGCGCTGACCATCGACGAAGAAGGTATGGCCAAAAGCGCGGAAGAAAAGTTGCGCATCGCGCGGCGGTTATACGACTACGCGGTCAACGAACATGGTCTGGCGCCGTCCGATTTAATGTTTGACCCGCTGACCTTCACCATCTGCACGGGCAACGCCGACGACCGGCTGCTTGGGGTTCACACGCTGGACGCTATCGAAGCCATCGCCAAGGATATGCCCGAGTGCCAGATCATTCTGGGCCTTTCGAACATCTCGTTCGGCCTCAACGCGGCGGCGCGGCACGTGCTGAATTCGGTCTTCCTGGATCACGCGGTGCGGCGCGGCATGACGGGGGCCATATTACACATCAGCCGCATCATGCCCCTGCACACGATTCCGGAACAAGAAGTTACCGCCGCCGAAGACCTGATCTTTGACCGGCGGCGCGACGGGTACGATCCGTTGATCGAGTTCATGGCCCTGTTCGAAGGCCGGACGGCCCAGAAGGCCGAAGAAAAAGTACGGCCAGACAATGTGGAGGAGCGCCTGTCACACCGCATCATCGACGGCGACCGCCAGGGGCTCGAAGAAGACCTGGAAGAGGCCATGCAAAATCATCCGCCGCTTGAAATCGTCAACACGTATTTGCTGGACGGCATGAAAGTGGTCGGCGAATTGTTCGGCGCCGGCAAGATGCAGTTGCCATTCGTGCTAAAGTCCGCCGAAACCATGAAGGCCGCCGTCTCCTATCTGGAGCCTCACATGGAACGAGCCGACGGCGAGGAAAAAGGCACCATCGTGTTGGCGACCGTCAAGGGCGATGTCCATGATATCGGCAAGAATCTGGTCGATATCATCCTGACGAACAACGGTTACAACGTCGTCAATCTGGGCATTAAACAGCCCATCGCGAACATTCTCGCGGCGGCGTCCGAACACAAGGCGGACGCCATCGGACTTTCCGGATTGCTGGTGAAGTCGACCGTCGTCATGCGGGAAAACCTCGAGGAGTTGAGCCGTGAAGGCTTCGAAATTCCGGTTATCCTTGGCGGCGCCGCATTGACCCGCGCCTATGTGGAGGAGGACTGCGTCCAGACCTACGCCTGCGGCCGCGTCGCCTATGCGCGCGACGCCTTCGACGGGCTTGGACTGATGGATATGGTCGTGAACGACAAATTCGACGCTCATGTCTCCGACGCCAGTAAAAAACGGACATCGCGACCGTCCAACAAAAAGAAAGAACTGGGCCGCGCCGCGCGCGCAGAAACCCCGGAACAAATGGACCCGGCCTTCGCAACCCAGCGGCGGCGCGAACTATCCCAGGACCGCGTCGCGCCGGAACCGCCGTTCTGGGGACCGCGCGTCATCGCGCGCGCGCCGGTCGCGGCGCTGACGCCGTTCATCAACGAACGGATGCTGTATCAATTCCAGTGGGGTTTCCGCAAGGACGGGCGGTCCCTCGGCGAATACATGGAATGGGCGAAAACCGAACTTCGACCGATATTGGCCCGCATGACCGAAATCGTGGTTACGCAGGACATCCTTATCCCCCAAGCCGCATACGGCTACTGGAAAGCCGCCGGCGACGGCAACGATCTGGTGCTGTTCGGGGAAGACGGTGAACGCGAACAGGCGCGGTTCGCCCTGCCGCGTCAGGCCGACGGCGACCGCAAGTGCATCGCCGATTACGTCAACGACATCGCGGATGGCCCGGACAAGCGGGATGTCGTGGCCCTGCAAGTCGTAACCATGGGCCAGCAGGCCTCTGATCGCGCGCGGGATTGGTTCGGCGAGGATCGCTATCAGGATTACCTGTATCTGCACGGACTGGGTGTGGAAATGGCCGAAGCGATGGCCGAATACGTCCACAAGCGCGTGCGCGCGGAATTGGGCTTCGCGACCGAAGAAGCGCGGACAATCGAAAAGATGCTGCAACAGGAATATCGCGGCAGCCGCTATTCTTTCGGCTATCCGGCCTGCCCTAATCTGGAAGACCAGGTGATGCTTCTGGACTTGTTGGACGCGGGGCGGATCGGCGTTGAAATATCCGATGAATTCCAGCTTCACCCGGAACAATCGACAAGCGCCATCGTCCTGTTGCATGAAAAGGCGAAATACTTTTCGGTCTAACCGCGACTTGAATTTACCTGTCGCGGCGCCCACCGTCTTGAATTCGCAATGCGTTGCGGATAGGGTCCGCCGCCATGACCGACAGCGCCCTACTCGAACTCCGCACGGACACCGTCCGACCGGAATGGATTGACGACAACGGCCACATGAACGTGGCTTATTACGTCCTCGCCTTCGATTTCGCGACGGACGCGTTTCTCAACCACATTGGCTTGACCCGCGACTTAAAGGAATCCGTTAATTCGACGACCTTCGCGCTCGACATGAACGTCAGTTATAAGCGCGAGGTTCTCGATGGCGACCCCCTGCGCTTCACCACCCAATTGATTGACGCCGACCAGAAACGGCTGCATTTCTTTCATCAGATGCTTCACGCGACGGACGGATATCTGGCCGCCACGAACGAGGTGTTGAGTGTCCATGTCGACCTGAACACCCGGCGGGTCGCGCCCATGCCCAACGACCTGTGGCGCCGGGTGAAATCCTTGCGGGCCGAACACCAGACTCTGGCGGCGCCGGACGCCATCGGGCGAACAATGGGCATCCGTCGAAAATCCGGTTAAACCTTGACTCCCGCACCGTATATCGCCTTGTATAACGCCGCCAATATAGCGCCGCCTTGTGAAAAGAATAATGAACTAGTCGTCCTCATCGTCTCGGACTAGAATTCGAGACGATTTTGGTTTGGAGGGGATCCTTGGAGTACACGGACGGATTCGATACGGCTGCGGGGTTCGCAAAAACCGCCATCGAGTTGATGGCGGAAAACAAAATCCCGCACACACCGCGCAACTTCGCAGTGTGGTACGCCCACGCCAGCGGACGCGAACCGCAAATGAGTTCCGTGTTGGAAACGCTGATCGTCGGCGAAGGCGTGTCCGACGACGACAACGCCGAACTCTACTCCAAATATCTGGGCAAGGACGACGAAGCCGCCGACCTTCAAAAAACCAGTGAACGGGTCGACGCCGCCGTCAGCAAAGTCTTGGGCTTTATCGGCGAGGCGAGCGACGGCGCCGAAACCTACGGCCAGTCGCTGGAAAACAATTTGGGCGAAATGGCCTCGGCGGACAATATGGACAGTTTGCGACAGGCCGTGGCGACGCTGGTTGGCGACACCAAAAAAATGGCGACGCAAAACGAACTTCTGCATGAACGGCTGGAAAATTCGTCAAATGAAATCAACACGCTGCGCGAACATATGGAAGAAGTGCGCGCCGAAGGCCTCACCGATGGGCTGACAAACATTCCCAACCGCAAGGCCTTCGATATAACCTTGCGGCAGGAAGCCATGAACGCCATGGAAACCGGTGAAGAATTGTGTCTGTTGCTATGCGATATCGACCATTTCAAGCTGTTCAACGACACCTACGGACACCACACCGGCGACCAGGTGTTGAAACTGGTCGGCATGATCTTGACCCAAAACGTCAAGGGACGGGACACCGCCGCGCGTTATGGCGGCGAGGAATTCGCCATTATCCTGCCCAACACTTCGTTGGGCGCCGCGAAAAACCTGGCGAACCAGGTCCGCGAAGCCGTGGCGTCGAAGCGCATTCGCAAAAAATCCACCGGTGAACATTTCGGTGAAATCACCATGTCGATTGGCGTGGCCAAGTTTCGCGGCGGCGAATCGTTGAGTGAGCTCATCCAGCGCTCGGACAAGGGATTGTATCAGGCCAAGGACTCCGGGCGAAATTGCGTGGTCGCGGAAGACAAACTGAAAGAACCCGCCGAAGGTTGACGCGCTTCGACTAGTGTGAATCGGATCACACTAGTTTCAATAGGTTGGTGTCCTGATCGAGAAATTCAATATCATGAATTTCTCGATCAGGACACTAGGGGGCCATCTCAATATTCTCGTTCGACCAACAGTTTTATAAACGAGCGTGACGGACAACCTTAAACATACCGTTTTCGCCGCCATCCGGCGTCCTGGCGAACAAATCTTGCGACAACTTGGCCGGTTGGCGCGGCACGAACAAATCATTCTGATGACCCTGGCGGCGGTCCTGGGCGTGATTGGCGGCGGGTCGGCGATCGCGTTCCGTGAAGCCATCGATCTTTTCCAGTTGAATATTCTTGGCTTCGCATCGGGGGATGAAGACCTTCTAGCGAAAACGCCATGGACCAGAATCATGCTGGCGACCACGGGCGGCGGCCTTTTGGTCGGATTGTGTATTCATTTCCTGGTGCCGGGGCGGCGTATACACAGTGTCTCGGAAGTTGTCGAAGCCGCGACATTTCAAGGCGGGAAGATCAACCTCCGCACCGGGTTGACCTCGGCCGTCGTAAGCGCCCTGTCGCTGGGCGCCGGCGCCTCGGCAGGCCGGGAAGGCCCCGTTGTTCATCTGGGCGCGACGTTGAGCGCCTTCATCGCCGACAAACTGAAACTCGGACGGTCGCTCGGTCGGACCCTGCTTGGCTGCGGCGTCGCGGCGACCGTCGCGGCGTCGTTCAACGCGCCCATCGCCGGGGTGTTTTTTGCGCTTGAAGTCGTCATCGGCCATTACACTTTGCGGGCGTTTTCACCCATCGTTATCGCTTCGGTGACCGGCACGATCGTCAGCCGCGCGTATTTCGGCGACTTTCCGGCCTTCACGGAACTCGAATATCACGTTGTCTCGTTCCTTGAATTTCCAGCCTTCGCGTTATTGGGCCTCGTCAGCGCCATCGTCGCGACCATATTTTTGCGCTCTATCGCCGTGACCCAGTATGCGGTTCGCCACAGCCCGATCCCACCGTGGCTCCGGCCCGCCTGCGCCGGGCTTATGGTCGGACTCATCGCATTGGCGTACCCTCAAGTGCTCGGCGTTGGTTACGAAGCGACCGATCAGGCGCTGAATCAACAACTCGCCTTCTCCATGCTGTTCGCCCTGCTCATCGCCAAGATCGCGGCGACGTCAATCAGCATCGGCCTTGGCTTCGGCGCCGGCGTGTTCTCTCCCTCGCTGTTCATCGGGGCCATGCTGGGCGGCGCCTTTGGAATCGTCGCGACGCTGGCGTTTCCGGACCTGTCATCGGGTCACGGCGCCTATACCATCGTCGGCATGGGCGCGGTCGCGGGGGCCGTGCTCGGGGCGCCCATTTCCACCATCCTCATGGTGTTCGAATTGACCGGCGACTATTCCATCACCGTCGCCGTCATGATCGCGACGGTGATAGCCTCTACCGTGACCCAGCACTTGTACGGCCATTCTTTTTTCACCTGGCAACTGGCGAAGCGCGGCCTCGACCCGAAACATGGCGGCGAACACCAGTTGTTGCGGTCGACCCGCGTCCGTGACGTCATGGAACAGGATTTCGAAACCGTCGACCCGGCGGCGGCGATGCGCGAAGTGCGCGAGAAGCTACAACGGTCGCACCATGGCGAACTCTTCGTCGTCGACCAGCAAGGCGCGCTGCACGGCACCATCACATTGCCCGATTTGTCGGAATCAGCGTTTGACACATCGATGGACGCCTTATTGAACGCGGAGGATGTTTCACGTCTCCACCCGCCAGTTCTGGAACCACATGACATGCTGGAAAAAGCGATGCGGCGCATGGATGCGGTGCACGAAGAACAAATCGCCGTGGTCCGAAACACGACCTCCATGGAG
This sequence comes from Rhodospirillaceae bacterium, assembly GCA_018660965.1. Classification (GTDB taxonomy): domain Bacteria; phylum Pseudomonadota; class Alphaproteobacteria; order UBA8366; genus JABJJH01. The sequence continues at coordinate 12,039 of JABJJH010000369.1, forward strand.
GTCGTGGGCGTCGCGCGGCAGGTCGCGGTCATGAACGCTTACAACAAAGCAATCATGACGGCCCATGCCGCGGAACGCGGCGAGGATTAAGCCGGGCGGAACGCGGCGAGGATCAGACCACAATATCCGATGGGCGCCTGTATGAACCCACGTCCTATGTTATAAATTCGCCATGACCGATTCGTTTTCCGACGACCCCTTGAATTTCGAAGCGCCGCCACCGCCGCCGAGAGACCAGCCCGCGCCATGGCTGGACGCCTTGAACGGCGCGCAACGCGCTGCGGTCGAAGCGCTGGACGGACCGGTGCTGGTCCTGGCCGGCGCCGGAACCGGGAAAACCCGCGTGCTGACCGCCCGGCTGGCGCAAATACTGCACACGGGCCGATGCCGTCCGTATCAAATTCTTGCGGTGACCTTCACCAACAAGGCCGCACAGGAAATGCGCCATCGGGTGACAACGCTTGTCGGTCCCGTGGCCGAGGGCATGTGGATGGGCACGTTCCACGCATTGGGCGCGCGCATTCTACGCCGCCACGCCGAAATCGTGGGTCTGAAATCCAACTTCACGATTCTCGACATGGACGACCAGATTCGTCTGTTGAAGCAGTTGCTGGAAGCGGAAGGGATCGACGACAAACGATGGCCCGCGCGCGCCCTGTCCGCCCTGATTCAACGCTGGAAGGATCGCGGTCTGACCCCGGACAAGGTGTCGGCGGCCGAAGGCGGCGAGTTCGCGGAGGGCCGCGCGGTCGAAATCTACGCGCAATATCAGGGGCGCCTGAAAACGCTGAACGCCGCCGATTTCGGCGATCTTCTGCTGCACTGCCTGACGGTTTTCGCCGAACAGCCCGAAGTGCTGACCGGGTTCCAGAACCTGTTCCACTACATCCTGGTCGATGAATATCAGGACACCAATGTCGGCCAGTATTTATGGCTTCGTCTGTTGGCGCAGGGCCACAAAAACATCTGTTGCGTCGGCGACGACGACCAATCTATTTACGGCTGGCGCGGCGCGGAGGTGGGCAACATCCTGCGCTTCGAAAAAGACTTTCCCGGCGCCAAGGTCGTCCGGCTGGAACAGAACTACCGCTCCACACCACACATTCTGGCCGCCGCCGCGGGCCTGATTTCACACAATGACGGGCGCCTTGGCAAAACATTGTGGACCGATGTAAACGACGGCGAAAAGGTCGTCGTGCGCGGCGTCTGGGATGGCGAGGAGGAAGCCAGGGTTGTCGCCGAGGAAGTCGAAACCCTGCATCGTCGGAAAAACAGTCTGGACGAAATCGCGATTCTGGTCCGCGCCGGTTTCCAGACCCGCGAATTCGAGGAACGGTTCATCACATTGGGCGTGCCGTACCGGGTGATCGGCGGG
>JABJJH010000212.1 GCA_018660965.1 Rhodospirillaceae bacterium
AGAAACCAGCCGCAGGCCAAGACCATAGGCTCTAGCCAGAACGCCTACTCCACCCGGCCCGACAGTTTCAGTCCCTTATCCAGTCCCGGCGTCGTGCGAACGGGCCCGGACATCAGGAACGTGTAACCTTCCTCCAGAATACGCTCGACATTATTCGCATCCACATGCGGGTGTCCGACAGCGACGTTGTTGTCCTTGCAGGTGTTGACGATCTGGGCCATCGCGTCGCGCACCACCGGATGGTCGTATTGCCGGGGATAGCCTAGCTCCTGACTTAAATCACCCTCCCCGATCAGAATTGCGCCAATGCCCGGCACGTTTTTCAGGATGTCGGATAGATTTTCGATGCCCTTGGAGTCCTCGATCATCAGGATCACGAAGATTTCCCCTTCGGGGCACAACGGCCAGACATCGGCTTTTTTATAATATTCCTGTTGTCCCAATCCCCAGTACCGCATGGCCGTACCGGGGCCATCGCCGCGAATGCCGGCGGGTTCATAGAGCGGCGCGTCCTTCAGGCGTGGATAGCGGCACGCCCCCACCGCGTTATAGGCTTCCTCAACCGTGGCGACATGCGGCCAGACGATTCCGTAGACGCCCATATCCAACGCCTGCTTCGCCTGCCATTGCGCAATTTCACCCCCATTCGGCGGCACCCGAACCATGGGCGCGACCGCCGGGGCGACGGATCCGGAGTCGGCGATTTGTTTGCGAATGAGCATGTATTGCAGACAATCCCTCAGGGTTTCCGCATTCCAGGGATTGTGCTCCATTTCAAACACAACGGCGTCGTAATTCGACGTGGCGAACGACAGCGCAGAGGCCGTGTCCGGGGATGAAAAGGATGTAAAGGCCGGTTTGCCGGATTCAAGCGCCCGGATAACCCCGTTCAACCGTGTAGAATTCGCCATGTCCACCGCCTTTCAACTGTGTGAAACAAGTTTGCTTGTCATAATCGATAATACGCGGGACGATGATAAGCAGGATACCAAGTAAGAGGAAAGCGTTATGACCGATATTCGAACCGAGCCCGTATCGGATTCAAGTGTATGGACCGGATCGACGCTGCGAACGGACCGTTCCTGGGAATACGGCTTCGACGCCGCCCATGTGGCGGCGCTGGAAGATGCGCTCGCCGCTGTCCAAAAACGCGGCTTGACGCTGCCGGAAATCACGCGCGCGCAATTCCCGCTTCCTTCGCTTGCCACCATGCTCGACGACGTTTCAAAAGGCCTCCGCGCGGGTCATGGCTTCGCGCTTTTGCACGGTTTTCCCGTCGAGGATCATTCGGTCCAGGATCTGGAACTTATGTATTGGGGGCTGTGCAGTCATATTGGAACCGGGATCACCCAGAACAGCGAGGCCGGTTTCATCCATTACGTGACCGATGGCAAGCTGCGTCCGCAACAGGGTCGGCGCGGCGTCGGGTTTCCCAAGGAATCCCGTTTGCATGTCGATTTGATGGATATCGTGACCTTGCTGTGCGTCCGTCAGGCCAACGACGACCCGCCAAGCTGGGTCGCCAGTTCCACGACGATCTACAATGAAGTTCTGCGCCGCCAGCCGGACGCGATGGTGCGGCTTTACGAAGGGTTCGAATGGGACCGGATGGACGAACATGGCGGCGGCGAAACCCCGACCTCGGGATATAAGGTGCCGCTGTTCAGCAACGCGGACGGCGCGATATCATGCCGCTATAACCGAAGCTGGATCAACAACGCCAACATCCGACGAAACTCTCCCATGTCCGACGAAGACTCCGCGCTGCTCGACCTCATCGACGACATCGCGGCGGAAACCCGTCTGGAATTCCCCTTCCACGCCGGTGACATCCAGTTCTGCAACAACTACACGACGCTGCATGGCCGCGCGGCGCACAGCGCCGAACCCGACGAAGACCAGAAACGGGTGTTGCAGCGAATATGGCTGAATGCGCCCGATTTCCGCGATTTCGCCGATGAAGCGATCATACGCCACGGCATCGGCGCCCATGGCCAAATCGGCTGGAGCGCGGCCGACATTCAAACCGGTCTCAACCAACAACCACGCGCGCGGCGCGCCGACGGCGCCGTCGCGTTGTCCTGACCGATTACTTCGTCAAATTTTCCGCAAGGAAGTCAGAGAAGGCGCTCCAGGACTGCGTGTCCGCAACTTTGCGATAGCGCGAAGACCCAAAGACAGTGAAGGCGTGCGGGGCGCCGGAATAGACCTGAATTTCATACGGAACACCTGCGCCTTCCAATCGTTTGGAAAGCGCCGCCACGTGATCCATGGTAATCGACGTGTCCGCGCCGCCATGGGCGATCAGGAGCGGCGGCGTGTCCTTGGGGTAGCTTTGATCCGCCGGAGTCTTTAATCCCCCGTGAAACGTCGCATAGCCCACAATATCGGTTCCCTGTCCGGATCGGGCGAGTTCCAGTGTCGCGGCGCCGCCGAAGCAATAGCCGATCACCACGGCCTTCCCGGCGCTTGCTTTGCGCGCTTCGGCCAATCCGGCGAGAATCAAGCGGCGCATTTTCGCCCGATCCTTATACAGCTTGCCCATTTCCGCTTTTTTCGCACCGGTTTCCTTCGGTCGATTTCCCTTGCCGTATAGATCGAGCGCAAAGGCGTCATACCCCATCGCGGCCAGCATCTCCGCGCGCTTAACCTCATAACCGGTCAAACAATCCCAATCGTGAATAACCAACACCAAACCCTTGGACCCACCACCGGGCGCCGTCGCGCGATAACCTTCGTAGGATCCTCCATTGACGGTGTAGGAAACCGATTGCCCTGCCGACGCCGCCAACGGCAAAAGCATCGCTGTCAAAATCAGGAATATTCGCGTCATATCTCCACTCCTTCCAATATTCGCGTTAATTCGGACGATAAACCTTGATTGGTCGGTATTCTTTGTAAACGGGGTTCTGCTCCGACCATTTAACCCCATTCGCCGCCGCGCCATCGACCGTTATCGCCTGACCTGAAACAAAGGACGACCGGTCGCTGGCCAGGAAGAGCGCCATTTCCGCGATATCGCGCGGGACGCCGGGGCGCGGAATCGGTTGGCGAACGGCATAGGCCTCCAATCTGTCCTCTATCAAAGAATCCGGGCGCCCCACGGTGTTGGCGGATAAGGGCGTGGCAATGAAGCCGGGGCAGATGGCGTTGACGCGGATATTGTACTCGCCAAGCTCCATGGCGACGACTTCGCTCAGGTGGATCACCCCGGCCTTGGCGGTCGCGTAAATATGCGGCCCGCGCCCGGCGATGAGCCCGGCGATGCTGCCGGTGTTGATGATGCTGCCTGATTGCTGCGGTTTCATGACCTTGGCCGCATGTTTCACGCCCAGAAAGACGCCGCGCACCAGCACTTCCATGGTCATGTCGAATTCTTCCACCGGAATTTCGTCGATGGGTCCCAGGACGCCGCCAAAACCGGCATTGTTGAACATGCAATCCAGACGACCCCACTCGCCGACCGCGCGGTCAACGGCGCCCTTTACCTGGGCTTCCTGTCGAACTTCGACTTCTTCGAACACGGCGTTCGCACCCAGGGATTCCGCCAGGGCTTCGCCCCGTTCGCGTTGCATATCGGCGATGACGACCCGGCATCCTTCCTCGACAAACAATTTGACCGTGGCTTCCCCGATCCCGCTGGCGCCGCCTGTAATAACCGCGACCTTCCCGTCCAATTCCGACATGTTCTTAATCCCTCCCCTGATATGTTCCTGTCTGAAGCTTTCCCTATCCCAGGCGAAAAGGAAAGCGCCTCTTGCTCCACCGAATTAAACCGTTCACGCTCAAGACTGAAAATTCAGGGAGAGCGGCATGGAACTTTTTGAGGCGATGCGGACCACTTTCTCCGCGCGAGAATACACGAGCGATCCCTTACCGGATGATGTGTTGTTTGAAATTCTGGACAACGCGCGCTTTGCGCCCAGCGGCGGCAACCGGCAAGGCGTCCATATCACCATTGTCCGGAACCAGACGACGAAAAAAACCCTGTCGGACCTCGCGATTCCCGCCGCGAAGCGCTACATCGCGCAAATAAACCTTGGGGAAAATCCGTGGAATTCGGCATCGCCCACCGCCGCCGACGAGGCCACGATCGAAGCAACCACGCCCGCGCCCATGTTGACCGAAACCTTCATCAACGCCGATGTGGTGCTGGTGTTCAGCGTCGATTTGAAGGTCGTGGCGTCCATGGATCAATATCTGGACCGGGTCGGCGTCGTCAGTGGCGGGTCTGTCTATCCCATGGTCTGGAACACATTGTTGGCGGCGCGCCAGGCGGGCTTTGGCGGCACGATGACGACCTTGGCCATTTCCCAGGAAGACAAAATTCAAACACTCCTCGGTATCCCAAAGGATCACGCGGTGTGCGCCATTATGCCACTGGGCAAACCGGTCAAACAATTGACTAAACTTCGCCGGAACCCGGTGGAATTTTTCGTAACGCAAGAACGCTTTGACGGCGCGCCTTTTACGAAACCTTAAAACCGTGTTTTCAAACGAACGGCATTACCCTAATATTTTTAGGGACAAATCGCGAGATCCGAAATTCAGGAAACCCGGAAAGGAAAATTCATGACGAGTTATCATTTGAATCACATCAATATCCGCGCACGGAACCTTGAAGAAACACGCGATTTCTACAGGGACGTTCTAGGGCTGGAAGAAGGATTCCGCCCCCCTTTCCCGTCCGAGGGTCATTGGATGTACACGGCCGGAATGCCCATCATCCATATTTCCTCCTACGAGGAAGACAGTCCGGAACGCACCAACCGGGACGGCATGGGCACGGGACTGGACCATTTCGCGATGTGGGGTTCGGGGTTGGCGGAACAACTCGCGACGTTCGAAAAACACGGCGTGGAATACGCCAAGCGGTTAGCGGGCGGCGGCACCGTCATTCAGGTATTTTTCCATGATCCCAACGGGGTGCAGATCGAACTTGGATATGTCCCGGCCGCCGAAGGCGTTACGAAAGATAATTTCGATGGCGAGTTGCACAGCTAGCTGCTTGTTATCCCGGTGGTCTGATCGAAATGCTTGGTTCTCAAGCATTTCGTGAATCAGACCACCAACGTTCGATCTGGTGGGGCAACTGATCGAAACCGATGGGAACCATCTGTTTGGGTTGCGCCACTAGCGCGCTTTGCAGACAATCGGGCGGGGAGAAATGAAATGATCATTGAAAACGTCTCGGTCGATGTCGTCGAAGTCCCGCTGGATAGCGGTTATGTCGCCGGAGGACAGGCCGTCTCGTCGAATTGCCACGTCCTGGCGCGCATCCGCACGAGCGACGGGATCGAAGGGTTCGGCTATATCGTCAAGCAACGCCCGCAATTAATCCACGCGGTGGCGCAAGCGACGCGCGAACTCGGGGCGGAACTCGTCGGCATGAACGTGATGGACGTCGAATTGGCGTGGCAAACCATGGCGGCGAAGGCCAAGTGGGTCGGCCCGAGTGGATTTCTGCACTGGGCGATGGCGCCGCTGGATATCGCGATGTGGGACGCGGCGGGCAAGGCCGTGGGTCAACCACTGTATCGTATGCTGGGCGGCTTTCGAGATCATATCACCGCCTATGGCAGCGACCGGCTTTGGTACAGCCTGTCACTGGATGAACTGGGACAATCCGCCCAGGACCACGCCGCAAATGGCTTTACCGCCTTGAAGCTGCGGCTCGGTCGGGACTTCACCGTGGCGGAACAGGTCGAACGCGCGACCATCGCCGCCCAAGGCGCCGGACCCGGTGTCGAAATCATGGTCGATGGCACGGAAAGCTGGGACTTACCCTACGCCCGCATGGTGGGGCGCGCGTTGCAGGACGCAGGAGTCACCTGGTTGGAAGACCCCGTGCATCATGACGACCTCAACGGGTTGGCCAGCCTCACCGCCGCGTTGGATATTCCGGTGACGGGGGCGGAAAACCTCTACACCCTGGCGGAATTCCGCAACACCATGGAAGCCAAGGCGCTCGATATCGCCATTCTCGACCTTGCGCGCGTCGGCGGGGTGACGCCGTGGCGCAAAATCGCCAGTCTGGTCGAAGCTTATAAAATGCCTGTCTGCGGCCACGTAATGCCGGAAGTCCATGTGCATCTGCTGGCCGCCGTCGCGCATGGGCATAAGGTCGAATACATGCCGCGCTCGACAGAAATCCTGCAAAACATGCCAGAGCCGGTAAACGGCGTCCTCACCGTCGCCGACGGCCCCGGCCATGGTCTGATACTCAACGAAGCGGCGGTGAAACGATTTACCGTGAATTAGCCGCGATACGCTCTAAACAACGCCGTCGGCGCGCAGCCGCGCCACTTCGTCCCCTGAAATCCCTAACTCACCGAGGATAGCGTCCGTGTCGCCGCCCAGTTCCGGCGGTGGTGAAGACGGTGCGACAACGGCGCCGTTCACCTTGAAGCCCAGGGTCGGCACGTGCACGGTTGTATCGCGACCCGGCAATGTCATCTCGGTCGTTATGCCGCGCGCCTTGAGTTGGCCTTCGCCCATGACCTCGGCGAAGTCACGCACGCGCGCGGCGGGAACCCCGGCTTCGTTCAGGATGATCTCCCATTCGTCGGCGCTTTTCGTTTTAACGGTCGCCGCAATTTCATCACGAAGCGCATCGGTGTGATTTCGGCGTTCCGCCAAGTCCGCCCAACGCGGATCGGTCAGCAATTCGGGCCGCCCGATGGCGGCGCATAAGTGATGGTGCTGGCGTTCGTTATTGGCGGCGATCATCAAGACGCCCTTTGTCGTTTCGAACGCGCCGGAAGACGGGCTGCGGCTTTGCGCTTCATTGCCCGATGCGGTCGGCGCCACGCCGGTGCTCAAATACGATGTCATCATTGACGCCATCAACAGCATTGACGAATCCAGCATCGCAACGTCCAGCGACACGGCCTCCCCCGTCTGGCGCGTCTCGTGCAATGCGGAAACAATGGCGAACGCGGCGTTCAACCCGGTTGCGTAATCGATATAGGGCGCACCGACCTTGTTCGGCACGCTGTCCGGCGTTCCCGTTGTCATCGTGATACCGCACATCCCTTGAACGACATGGTCGTAGGCGGGGCGGTCGCCGATGGGCCCATCCTGACCATAGGCGGAAATCGAACAATGGACGATCTTCGGATTCATCTGCTTCACATCCTCGAAGGACACCCCAAGCCGCCTCGCCGTTCCCGGCTTGAAGTTTTGAACAAAAATATCCGCCGTGGCGATCAACCGTTTCAACAACGCCAAACCGTCCTGCGTTTTCAAATTCAGCGTCAGGGAGCGCTTGTTCGAACCTTGGGTAACATAGGGCAACCCCATTTTATCGCCGCCCAGCGCCGGGGCGCCCATGCCGGAACGGGTCGCGTCCCCCTCACCCGGCAATTCTATCTTGATGACTTCAGCGCCCATGAGCGCCAGTTGATATGTGGAATACGGCCCGGCGAGAACCTGGGTCAAATCGATAACGCGCAGACCGGAAAGCGGTTGAAACATGGGAAGTCACCTTTATTTTTAAATTCCACGCCATGCTCGTGTCCTGATCGAGAAATTCATAACATTGAATTTCTTGTGAATCAGCACACCAACTTATTGAAACTAGCGTGATTCAGATCCTGCATTTCGTCCCATATAATGGGACCAACTTCAGAACCATCACACTATGTCAGCCGGGATGTTTTGCCCAGCCAATCGCGGCGATGTAGGATCAATGAGGATAACCTGGGAGGGATTCAGATATGTTGAAGGATAAAACCGCACTGGTGACCGGCTCCACACGGGGCATTGGCGAAGCCACAGCCCGCGCGCTGGCGGCGCAAGGGTGCAATGTCATGATGAACGGGTTTGGCGACCCGGACGAGATCGAGGCCAAACGCGCCCAGATTGAAGCCGATTCCGGCGCGACAGTGCGCTTTCACGGCGCCGATTTATCGGATGAAAAACAACTCGATGATTTGGTCGACAGCGCGGAGGCGGCGTTTGGCGGCGTCGATATTCTCGTCAACAATGCGGTGATCCGCTATTTCCACACGGTCGATGATTTCGACCGCGATAATTGGCGCCACGCGCTATCGGTCAATGTGACCGCGCCGTTTTTCCTGATGCAGCGGGTCCTGCCCGGTATGCGCAAGCGCGGCTGGGGCCGTCTGGTCAACATGGCCTCGGTCCTGGGCATGGGCGCGCGGTCCGGGCGGGCGGATTACGTTACCTCGAAAACCGCGATCATCGGCCTGACCCGCGCCGTGGCGGCGGAAACCAAGGAAGCGCCGCAAATTACCTGCAACGCCATTTGCCCCGGCTCCGTCTTGACGCCCAACACGGAAATTAAAATCGGAGAGTTGGCCGAAGCCGAAGGCATGGACTTCGAAGAAGCCAAGGCGCAATATTTGCTAAGGCGCGGCCAGAAAACTGGCTATATCGACCCGGCGCAAATCGCCGACCTGATCGCATTTTTATGCCAGGATTCCTCCAAGGACATCACGGGAACTGCGATCCCCATCGACCGCGGTCGTTCCGCCACATGGCTGGAAGGCTCCGACGGTTAGCGTCGGGGCGTGAGCGATATCAGCTTCGCCTACGTATTGGGCAGCGACGGCAAGTCGGGGGACAAAGGTTCGGGCGGGTACAGGACCTATGTCGGCTGGACAACCGATCTGGACCGGCGTCTGGCCGAACACAATGCGGGAACCGGCGCGCGTTCCACGCGCGGGCGACACTGGGTTTTACTCTACGCCGAACGATGCGCGAAACGTGAAGAGGCGATGAGCCGGGAATGGCGCATAAAACGGGACCGGCGGTTCCGAAAAACGCTCTGGCCGCTTCCGCCGTCTTAAATGTATGTCTTTCGCAACTTGTTTCAGCCCCGGTTTTCCATGAAGCTGCCGCCATCTCATCACCTTCAAAATCTGGATCGATCCCCATGAGCGACGCTGACCTCGACAATCCCTATACCCGTAAAATGGCTGAATTTGTTTCCGGGCTTCGCTATGAAGACATCCCGGACGAGGTGCGGACAAGAATCAAGTTGTTGATCCTCGATTCCCTTGGGTGCGCACTTTACGGCGCCGATCTGCCGTGGAGCCAAATTCTGTTGAAGACCCTGTCCGCCGGGGACACGTCCGACACGGTCGGGGTCTGGGGTACGAAACAACGGCTTTCGCCCGCCAGCGCGGCGCTCGTCAACGGCACGCTGGTGCAGGGGTTCGAGTTGGATGACGTGCATCGTCAGGGCGTGTTGCATGTGGGTGCGGTCACGCTACCGGCCCTGATCGCGGTGCTGGAATCCCGGCGTGCGATGTCTGGCCGGGAATTTCTGACCGCCGCCGTCGCCGGGTACGAAATCGGTCCACGCGTCGGCATGTGCATGGGCCAGGAACATATCGGGCAAGGTTGGCATTCGGGCGCAACGACCGGCGTCTTTTCCGCAGCCGCCGGCGCCGCGCGCGGGTTGGCGCTGGACGCGGATAAAACCGTTCACGCGCTTGGCGTCGCAGGCACGCAATCGGCCGGGCTGATGGCCGCGCAATACGGCGCCATGGTCAAACGCATGCACGCCGGGCGTTCATCGCAAAGCGGCCTGTATGGGGCGTTGCTGGCGGAAAACGGCTTCACCGGAATCGTGAACGTGCTGGAATCCCCGTATGGCGGATTTTGCACGACGTATTCGCGCTCGACCGACCGGTTTGATTTGTCCCGCTTGACCGCCGGGCTGGGCGAAAATTTCGAGACGATGCGAATTTCCCTGAAGTTCTATTCCTGCGTTGGCTCCAATCACACGACCCTGGACGCCATCCGCAACATGCAGCAACGCCACCCCTTCGGCGCGGACGATGTGGATAAAATCGTGGTGCATGGCTCGCAAGTCACCATGGACCATGTCGGCTGGAAATACCGGCCCGAAGGCCTGACCTCGGCCCAACTCAATCTGCCGTTCTGCATCGCGACCCTGATGCTGGAAGGCGACGTCTTCGTCGACCAATTCCCGGAATCGAGCTTCACCGACGCCGCCCGCATCGCCTACGCCGACAAGGTCGAGGTGCATCACGACGCCGACATCACCGCTCGGGGCTCCAACTTCCGACACATGATCCGCGCCGAAGTTCATTTGAAGGACGGAATTGTGCTGGAGGAAACGGTGGAAGCGCCGCGCGGCAGCGAACACAGCTTCGCCAGCGAAGCCCAAGTCGTCGAGAAATTCGAAAAGCTGGCGACGCCAACCCTGGGCGCCGCCCAAACCGCCACCCTGCGCGACGCGGTGCTGGGCATGGACGATCTGGAAGACGCGGGCGTAATCGCGAAGGCGTTGGTGCTGTCCTAGACGTTAGATAAGATAATTCCGCGCAAACGATACGCCCAAGACCGCCGGTGTTTCTGGATTCCTACCTTCGCAGGAATGACGAGGTTAATGGTTGTTTTCCGGGATATAAATGTTCCCGTATTTCCGTCATTCCTGCGAAGGCAGGAATCCAGGCGTGCTGACGCAATTAGCCTATGCAACCAAGGTCAACAGGTCGTTCCAATCGGGGTTACTGTCCTCGACAAGCTGAAGTCTAAAACGTCCCGTTTCGTTTGCTGGCTAGCATATAAACACTAGGTTGCTTCATGCTTCAAAGGTCCGGGATTATCAGACAGCGCCCTCTGCCCTAAACAACATTCCGCGGCACGTCGCGGAACGGGCGGTCGGTGTCGATGCGGTGTTCCTTCGGCATTTTCAACACCCGTTCGGAGATGATGTTCTTTTGAATTTCGTCGGTGCCGCCGGCGATTGAAATGGCCGGCGTCGAAATCAGAACCTCCGCGATGACGCCGTTCATGGGGCCGTCCTCGCCCGACAGCATGGCGTCGGCGCCGCTGATCATTGTATGGACCCTGTTGGCGGCGCGCGCGACGTTACTGTTCGCGAGCTTGCCAAGCGAACCTTCCGGGCCCGGTACGCGGCCAAGCGCTTGGGCGACTTTCGCGCGCTGGGTCGTCCATTCCGCGCTGCGCGCCAGAATTAACAGCTTGGCGATTTCCTGGCGGACCACCGGATCGTTGATCTTTCCGGTTTCCCTGGCGCGCTCCAATATGAGATCGACGCGTCCCGAACGCTGCGGATACCATGTGTACGGCGCCAGCGCTTCGACAATCTCCCTGGCTTCTTCCTGATAGATACGCTTCGGGCTTTCCGTCGGCGTGACGTTGCGGCGCATTGAATCGGCGCTGCGGCGTTCGTGCATCAACGTCGTCGTGGCGATTTTCCAACCGGCCCCTTCTTCCTCCAGCATGAATTCAGGCGAGATTTCAGCGTCGGTGAAAAAGACCTGGTTGAACGACGCGTGCCCGTTCATTTGCCGCAACGGGACAACCTCGACGCCGGGCTGTCGCATATCCAGGATGAAAAAACTCAACCCTTTGTGCTTTGGCGCATCCCAGTCCGTGCGGGCGAGCAACAGACCGTAATCGGCAAGGTGGGCGCTCGTGGTCCAAACCTTCTGGCCATTGATTACCCATTTGTTGCCCTTGAACTCGGCCCGGGTCGTCGCCCCCGCCAGATC
>JABJJH010000233.1 GCA_018660965.1 Rhodospirillaceae bacterium
GACCGTCACGCCCCCATCTCCCATGACGGCTCGCCACGCATCCGGCCCGTTCTTGAAATTGGCGAAATTATAATTTTGTTCCCGTTCAACAAACGCCCACACTAATATCCAAGCACGTTCGCCGCCCCCGGAAAAGCAAACGAAGGCGATTCATGGATAACAATTAAAGGAAACTTTCTTTAGCTTGCGGGAATAAATCGCGCCGGGCGGTGTTTGGAACCTTGAGGGCGCCGTTTATCGCGACGGGGTCACAGGCTTAAACAACACCACTGGAACTACAGGGAGACGGACAGATGCGTATCACGAAAAATTTGGCAATCGCCGCTATCGCGGTCGCCGCCATTGCGATGACATCCACGATGAGCGAACCGGTGATGGCCGCAATGGGAGAAGCGGCCATCGAACAGCGGGTCAAGTTCATGAAGGCCGATATCCTAAAACCCTTCAAGGCGATCAAGAGTTTCGTGAAAGACGGAAAAGGATCGGCGGCGGACGTGGCCGCGAACGCGCGAAAAATCAGCGCCGCCGCCAGCAAGATTCCCGCGTTGTTCCCCAAGGGCACGCATCGGGGCGCCTATGACGAGAAAATGACGCGCGCGCTGCCGAAAATCTGGGAAGACTGGAACGGCTTCAAGGCCGCAACCGACACCTTGGTCACAGAAAGCGCCAAGCTCGCGACAATCGCTGATACCGGCGACGCCAAGGCGATCGCGGCTCAGGTCGGCGCAATGGGCAAAATGGGTTGCGGCGGATGCCACAAACCGTTCCGCGGCGCCAAGGTTAAGTAAACGGGTGGTTTAAAGCGCGCCCAGGCGGATAGTTTCATCGCTTGGGCGCGTCCGCCTTCATCGGTTGAACCAGGCGGTTCTGATTACCTTCCTTGGCGCTGCTCATGTCGAGGATCTGGTCTTTCGCGCGCAGGAATTTATCGTAATCGGCGTCCGCGCCAAATTCCACCGCCTGATTTGAATAAACGCCGATGGTGGCGAACCGGCCGCCACCGCCCTGGATGATCTTGCCGCTGGGGCCATCCTCGCTACACATGAACAGAACCGCCGGGGTGACCTTCGACGGATCGCGTTCCGGCGGCGGGTTGCGCGCGTCCACGTCGCGTCCGGGCACGCTGGCGGTCATGCGCGTCACCGCCGACGGGGCCAGACAATTGACATGAATGTTCCGGCGCGCGCCTTCCTGGGCCAGCACGTTCATCAATCCGACCATGCCCATCTTCGCCGCGCCGTAATTCGCCTGGCCGAAGCTGCCGAAAACGCCCGACCCGGAACTGGTGAAGACGATGCGGCCATAGCGTTGTTCGTACATAAGGGGCCAGGCGGCGTGGGTGACGTAGGCGGTGCCGGTCAGGTGGACCCGCACGACGTCGTCGAAATCGTCCAGGGTCATCTTGCGGAACGTCCTGTCGCGCAGAATACCGGCATTGTTGACCAGGATATGGACCGCACCGAATGCGTCCACCGCGTCGCGGACCATGCCGACGGAATCTTCCCGACTGGACACCGAGCCGTGATTGGCGATGGCCGTTCCCCCCGCCGCCTTGATCTCCGCCACGACGTCATCGGCAGCGTTGCCGCCTTCGCCTTCGCCGTCAAGCGATCCGCCGAAGTCGTTGACGACCACCTTGGCGCCTAGCGCGCCCAGCGCCAGCGCGTGCGCCCGACCGATCCCCCGGCCCGCGCCGGTGATGATCGCGACCTTGTCCTGGAATTCGCTCAACATAGTGCGTTTCTCCCTTTTTTATACGGGACAGTCGCCCTTGACCTGTACCCGATGCATCAACCGGCGCTGGCCCTGATAATCGTTCAGCGCCAGATGCATGGAACTCCGGTTGTCCCAGAACGCCACCGACCCGACCTGCCACTGGAAACGGCAGGTGAATTCAGGCCGCGACGAATGTTTGTACAGAAATTGCAGCAGCGGCTGACTTTCGTCCACGGTCATGTCCTTCAACCGCTCGGTATGCAATTCGTTGACGTACAGCGCCTTGCGACCGGTTTCCGGATGGGTGCGCACGAGCGGATGTTCCGCCGACATTTCGGACCAGCCGGCGCTTTCCGATTCCGTGCCCGGCGGCGGTATTTCGCCTTCGGCCAAAGTGCGCAGAATGCGACCGTTGGCGTGTACGGCGACCAAACCGTCGAGCATCGACTTCATGCCGTCCGACAAGGCGTCATAGGCCAAGTACTGATTGGCGAACAGCGTGTCACCGCCGCTCGGCGGTACGATCTTGGCGTACAGAATGGAACCCAGACTGGGTGTTTCAAGGTGGCTGGTGTCCGAATGCCATTCCCAACCAAAGACCATTGTATCTTCCGGCTTTTTATCGATCACCAGCAGTTCCGGGTACGAACCGGGTACCTGCCGATGCGGCGGCAACGCCGCCAATTCGCCGAAGCGCCGGCCAAACCGCACCAGCACGTCGTCGTCCATGGCCTGACCGTGAAAAAAGATGACGAGATAGTCGAGCAGCGCTTGACGGATTTCATCGACCACGGGTTGCTCGATGTTTTCCTGGGACAGATCGACTCCATGAATTTCCGCGCCAATCGCACCCGATACGGGTTTTACCTCAATATGCTTGTAACTCATTCCCTTGGTCCAAAATCCTTATATCTAGGTTGTGGTTTCGTCCGTCAAAACGCTGCGCAAAAAAGCGCAAATCGCATCGAATTCCGCCCGCGCCGCCGGGCCGCGCAACCGCGCGCGCATGAAGCCGTGGATCATGCCATGGGCTTCTCGAAACGTTACCCGTTGCCCCGCCAGCGCCAGTTTGGACGCATAAACCCGCCCGTCGTCGCGGATCGGGTCCAATGCCGCGACATGCACATAGGCGGGCGGCAAATTGGTGAAATCCGACGCCCGGTCAGGCATCGCATACACCGTGAGGTCGGGGTCGAGTGATGTCGGCAGGTAAAGTTCATAATAAGACGCCATGGCCGACGTGGTCAGCCCCGGCCCCACCGCGTTGTCGATATAGGATTGCGAGGTCGGCGGCAGGCCCGTGCAGGGATAAATCATCGCCTGGCCACGGATAGAAGGACCACCCCGGTCGCGCGCCGCCAACGCAAGGGCGGCGGTCAGGCTGCCGCCCGCGCTATCGCCAACGACCGCGATGCGCGCGCTATCCACGCCAATATCGGCGCCTTGGGCGGCGATCCAGGTCAATACGCCGTAACAATCGTCGAAAGCCGCCGGAAAGGGATGTTCCGGCGCTAACCGGTAATCGACGCTGACGACGGTCGCGCCGGTTTCCGCCGCGAACCCCCAGGCGTTGGTGTCGGAACTATCCAGATCGCCTTTCATGAAGCCGCCGCCGTGAATGTAGATGACGCAGGAATTCGCGTCGCTGGCCCCGGCGGGCTGATAGACGCGCACCGGCACGCGTAACTCGTCAACATGAACCGTCTTGTCGAAGACCTTCATACCGTCCGGGTACGGTTCCGACAGCGCCTGACTGTAGGCGTTCCAGGAGTCGCGTGATTCCGCCAGCGTCTGCGTTTCGGGAACCGGACCGCGCGCGTCAATCATCGCCTGCATTTCGGGGTGAATTTGAGCAGTGTCCGTCATGAACGCCTCTTGATTATGAATAACAAGGCCTCAGGATACGGCGCCTTCCGGAATGGTAAACCCAAATCTGAAGCGAACCGAAATATACCCATGGCGGCCTTTTTCGCCGCCGCCCGTCATGCTAGCGTCGGCGCATATGTCCACACAAAGGGGAGCCCGACAACCATGACCGATGATCCCATTCTCTTGAGCGAAGATCGCGACGGCGTGCGCATTTTGACCCTGAACCGACCCCGGCAGATGAACGCCTTGAGCAGCCCATTGGTCGTGGAAATTCTGGCCGCCGTGGACGCCGCCCATAAAGACGATTCCGTCGAGGTCATCATATTGGCCGGATGCGAACGCGCCTTTTCCGCCGGCGCCGACATCAAGGAAGCCGCGTCGCGCGCCGACGAAACCGCCGAGGCCGCCCATCAACGCGAAGTGAATGGCCGCGCGCTCTATGATCTCGGCGGCAGCACGGACAAGCCGATGATCGCGGCGGTCCGGGGCTATGTTCTGGGCGGCGGCTGCAATCTCGCCATCACCTGCGACATGATTGTTGCGGGTGAAAACGCGGTCTTCGGTTACCCTGAAGTCAAAGTCGGACTGGCCGCGACGATGGTGACGCCGGGCATCGTGCATCGCATCGGCCCCAAGATCGCCTTCGAAATGGTGACTCTGGGCGAAAACATCACCGCCGCGCGCGCCCTCGACCTCGGCATGATCAACAGGGTGGTTCCCGACGACTCCGTGCTCGACGAGGCGCTGACGCTGGCGAACGGCTTGACCAAATTCGACAGCCGCATCGTTCGGGTGACCAAGCAGGTCTTTCTCGACTCAACCCTGCTCGACCTGCCGAAAGCCCTCGACGCCGCCCAGGACGCCAGCGCGCGCCTGAAGGCGTCGTAGTCGCAAGGATTCGACCACGTGAGTTTTGAGACGGCGAACGGCACGGCCTACACCATCGAGGGAGACGGCGCGCCCGTCCTCCTTGTTCACGGCATGGGCTTGAACCGTCACATGTGGAATTGGCAACTGCCGCCGCTTGCGGGCCGGTTCAAGACAGTCCGTTATGACTTGTTGGGTCACGGCGACAGCGTGAAACGGCCCGGTCCTTACGTCCTGTCCGACTTCGTGGATCAGATCACCGAATTGCTGGATCATCTGGACCTGAACCGTTGCGCGCTGGTGGGATTTTCGCTGGGCGGCATGATCGTTCGCGCCGCCGCCGTCGCCCATCCGAACCGGGTTTCCGCGTTGGCGATCCTGAATTCGCCGCACGACCGGGGCGAGGCGGAACGCGCCGCCATGTTGACCCGGCTTGATCTGGCCCTGCAACACGGCCCTCAATCCACCATCGACGCCGCGCTGGCGCGTTGGTTCACGGACGCCTTCGCGGAAAAACGACCCGATGTCCTGACCCAGATCCGCGAGTGGATGAACGCCAACGACCCCGACATTTACCCGGAAATTTACCGGGTGCTGGCCACCGGCGACGCGGAAATCGCCGAGTCCATCGCCTCGATCCGATGTCCGACGCTGGTGCTGGCCTGCGGGGAGGATCACGGCAATTCTCCGGACATGGCGCGCCGGATGGCGGCGCTGATTCCCGGCGCCGAGGCGTCGATAATTCCAACGCTTAAACATATGGGATTGGCCGAGGACCCCGACGCGATCAGCGGCGTTCTGGTTCCATTCCTGGAGGAGGCGC
This sequence comes from Rhodospirillaceae bacterium, assembly GCA_018660965.1. GTDB lineage: Bacteria > Pseudomonadota > Alphaproteobacteria > UBA8366 > JABJJH01. Next base: position 5,276 of record JABJJH010000233.1, read on the forward strand.
TCGCGTGAGCGACGGGAGGACATGCGCGTGACAAACGGTACGGTATTGTTGAAAGGACTCCGTGCGCTGCAAATCGGTCCCGGTCTGGCGGCGGCTGTCTGTGGTCGCGCCCTGGCCGATCTGGGCGCCGACATCATCCGGTTGGATGCGGACAGGTCATCCACGCTGGCCGCCTATTTGAATCATGGTGGAACAAACGACACTTTAACGCCTGACGCCCTCGCCGCCGAAGCGGCAATGTCGCGGCTCATCATCTGTGAAGGCCGCCCGTCGGACCTTCGCGACCACGCCCTGGATGAAGATTGTTTGCGCGCGCTTAACCCGAACGCCGTACTCGTCTACATATCCCCCTTCGGCCTGACCGGCCCCTGGGCGGACCGCCCCGCCAGCGATTTAACGCTGTTCGCCGCCAGTGGCGTTTCGCGGATGTTGACCGGGCAGGTGCAGGATATATCGGAACCGCCGACCCGGCCCGTGGGCGAACAATCGACGTTTATCGGGGGCCTTGCGGCGGCCTGCGCCGCCATGCACGCAGCCCTACTGGACGCAGACCAGCAGGGCGCCGTGATCGACATTTCCCTGCACGAAGCCTTGGCGACACTGGCCATTACCGAGCTGACGCGCGCGGGCCTGAACGGTCGCGCATGGTCACGCAAACGCATCGGCGACGGCAACGGCGCAACCGTGTGCATATTGCCCGCAAGCGACGGCTACGTAGCGATATCGCCACGCGAGGAGAAACAATGGGCGCAATGGTTGACGGTGATGGGGTCGCCGGCATGGGGCGAAGAGGATCGTTTTAAAACCAAACCGGACCGGGTGAAGAACTGGGACGCGCTGCATGCGTTGATGTCGGACTGGAGCCGGGGGCAGACAAAACAACGGATCGCCGACGCCGCCCAGGGCGCGCATGTGCCGAGCTTCCCGTTGCGCGAATTGACCGAACAGTTCGAGTCGCCGCAATTGAAACAGCGTGGGTTTTACCGCCAGATCAACCTGGATGGAAAGACGGTGCAAGCCCCAGGCCCGGCCTATGGAATGTCGCAATCCAGTGCATCCGCGACGGACGCGCTGGCGAGTGGTGGACCCTTGCCGCTGTCCGGCGTTCGGGTGTTGGATTTCAGCTGGGTGATCGCCGGGCCGACCACGACCCGCCATCTGGCGGCCATGGGCGCCGACATCATCAAGGTCGAAGCGCCGGGACGCGGC